>NZ_AJZM02000226.1 GCF_000272405.2 Vibrio tasmaniensis 1F-187 | reverse complement strand
TTCAATTGAGGTACTGATGATGGTGGTGTTTAAATTCTCTCCTTGATGGAATTGGGTTAATTGTTTGGACTTTGTGCCTAGGGTTCTTGGATTAATGTCTAGGGAGGTGTCTTTATTGCCTTGAGTGTCTAAATAGGTCACTTCAATGGCTTTAGTTTCACCTTCTTTATTGTGGATGTTGGTTAACATCGCAGGATGAAGAGATCTATCTTCGGATGAATAGACCGCTGGGTGGAACTTAACCTGGTTATTTTCAATGTTATTGACACCGAGCTTGTTTAAGTAGGTTTGGGCCAGTGTGTTATCCATCGGTAAGCTTTGATTGATATAATCTTTAGCCCGTTCTTCAAACTGCGCAATATGCCTAGGGGTGGTGCTCAGTAATTTG
>NZ_AJZM02000225.1 GCF_000272405.2 Vibrio tasmaniensis 1F-187 | reverse complement strand
TTAGTGGAGGTCAACAGGGCTTCGGGCACGCAAGCAAGCTGCGCAACCAAGTTACCAAACAGTAACGCTTCGGGATTGAGAATGAGGGATAACTCATCGTCGTCCCAAAGTGGGTCAATTTCCGTCATGTAGGCCACATCAAAAACGTCCGTGGCCATGCAGGCGGTGGATTGCATCAGTTGCAGCCAATAAATGACGGGGTACTTATACCAATGGGCGTGATAAAAGCCTCCGTCACTGCTGTCACTGTCACGGGCGGTCACGCGCCCACCGATACGCTGAGTGTTAGCGCCGGACATTTGCACGCCCATGTTCACCATACAGTAAGGGACGCGCGTGATATCGGTTAAGGCATAAGGCTCCCAATAGCCAATGTTGATGCCTATTTGCACAAAGATAGGCGGCGGTTTAGGGCAATAAGAGATAGGCAGTGTGGGATTGGGCGTATCGGGGTACTTAGAGGGCATGACGGTGGCTGAGCCTATCGTCATCGGAAACAAGCAATCCCAACAAATATCGGTCATGGGGTTAATAAAACGGCTTTTACACGCCGCACTGGCTGCTAGGGTTGATGGGGCAATAAAAACCAATAGGCAGCACAACAGTAAACGAAAGTGTCGTTGTGTCATGGGGTGTCCTTTTTCCACGCCGAGCGTGGTACTCCTTTTGTCTCGACAAGAGGCTTCGCCCCATTATCGCCGCCAAAAGCGAGCTTGGTTAAGAGAAAAAAGCGTCATACTGGAAGCATGATCAAGGGAGGTGCGCACTTCCAATGCGATGTCATTGTTATTGCTCTATCGCCAAGGGGTGCAAACCCGATACGTTCACCTCATCGATGCGCCAGCGCGTGCCTTCTTGGTAGGCAATCGCTGGGACGTGAGTAATGTTAAGCGATTGGGTTAAGTGGCCTTGCTGCGCAAAATACATTCTTGCGTCCAATAAGGTCGCCATTTTATTCGGGCTGCCTCCTGTCAGTACCCACTTGATTGGCTTGGCGTTTTGATACTCGCTAGCGAACCTTCGTTGCTGCGCGTCTCTGGCATCAAAAAAGACCAGCACCTTACTTAACTCAAATCGTGGTAGAACGTTTTGACCGTCGACCTTTGGCCAAGTGCGGGTATCAAAGGGGTTCACTCTGGTGCCCGCTTTGGCAATCACGGCTCCTGTAGTGGGGGCGATAATGTCTTTAGGGAGGGTGATGCTTGGGTCAACGTAAAAGGTGCGGGGGTTGATCGTGGTGGTTAAGCCTGCAACGGGCGGTGGGTTT
>NZ_AJZM02000224.1 GCF_000272405.2 Vibrio tasmaniensis 1F-187 | reverse complement strand
CACTATCTTTAATAGTGGACTCTTGTCCAAATATTGGAATTACACTCAAAAAAAATGACCTCAAAAGGTCATTCTCAAAATCTCAATCGGTCACCCGAAAGGTTGGGGTTCCTGTAACACCCCAACTAACTCCTGAATTCAGGAATATTACCTTTCATTCTTTATCGGACGTCCCCGCATTTCTTCGTACACATATCGTTCTCCGGCTTCATTTTCGAAGTATTCATGCTCACTCTTTGGATCTAAACTTTCAAAGAACTCTTCATGATCATCGATGTACTCCCATAGTTTCAACACTTGCATTTCAGGTGAAGGTCTTTCGTAATTTAATCGATGGATAAAAGTAGTTAAGCTTAATTTTTGATTGAGTTTACCTTGACAAATTTCCTTCTCGCTTAACCCTAAAATTTCAGCCAGCAGTACAACTTGACTTGCTTTTGGCTCCGTAACGTCATTTTCCCATTTCATGTAGGTTTGTTTAGTTATACCAAGCTTATTTGCCATCTCTTGTTGGGATGTATTTATTGTCATTCTAGATGCTTTTAGTACGTGGCCAATCATAGTTAATCCTTTATGGGTTACTTTTCTTTTATGATACACCTGTTTTTCTGTACTCACTTCTTGTAAGTGATAAAAGTTTTACGTATGGTACATATAAATACACCAAACTAAAACTTGACAGGGTTTTCATTTGTTTTTTATTGATCAGCTATTCATGCAACAAGATCACCAT
>NZ_AJZM02000223.1 GCF_000272405.2 Vibrio tasmaniensis 1F-187 | reverse complement strand
AATTTCAGAGCGTTTAAGTGTTGGACACATACGGCTAACATCGAATTGTTGACCGATATCGATACCAATCGCTTTTAGACGTGCTTTGTGAACATAAAAATTGGATAGAGAAAGAATATCTCTAAGGTCCGTACCGTGTTGCCACATCGAGAAATAGCTCATAGTGACATTAGCTTTACGTAATGTATCAACAGCGCCGGAAGTAAGTAGCTGATGGGCAATAGATTCATGTACATCATGTGATATTTGTGTTGTTTTCATAGC
>NZ_AJZM02000222.1 GCF_000272405.2 Vibrio tasmaniensis 1F-187 | reverse complement strand
CCACGAAAGGTCAACACGCCCTAGGGAGTTTGAAAATACAATGCTCTTGCCCGTTCACTACCAAATGGAAAAGTTTATGAACAAGATAGTAAGTACGTTAGGAATCATGGCAACCGTTGCATACAGCGCAGCCATTTACGCTGATGAAGCAACATCAACCAATAGCTGGAACCAAATAGAACAGCAGGCAGAGGGACAAACTGTCTACTTTCACGCTTGGGGCGGAAGCCAAGAAATTAATCGTTACCTACAATGGGCAGGCAAGGAGTTACAAAGTGACTACGGTGTGACCTTAAAGCATGTAAAAGTAACCGACATTGCTGAAACGACTACTCGACTACTTGCAGAAAAAGCCGCAGGCAAGAACAGCGAAGGCAGTGTCGATATCGTTTGGATTAATGGTGAGAACTTCCGCTCGATGAAAGACAATGCGCTGTTATTTGGACCATTCACAGAATCACTTCCAAACTGGAAGTACGTTGATAAATCTTTACCAATTGATGTCGATTTCTCGGAGCCAACCGAAGGCTTAGAAGCACCTTGGGGCGTCGGACAACTTGTGTTCATCCACGACCAAGAGACACTAAACAATCCGCCACAATCGTTTTCAGAGATGTTGAGCTACGCTCAAGCTTTCCCTAACCGCTTAAGCTACCCTCGCCCACCTGAATTTCATGGCACCAGCTTCATCAAGTCTCTACTGATTGAGCTAACAGACAACAACCCTGCACTGGCTCAACCTGTTTCGGAAGACAACTTCCAAGAAGTTACTGCACCACTTTGGGCTTACTTAGATAAATTCCATAAAGTGGCATGGCGCGGTGGTAAACAATTCCCAGCGGGCACATCGGAAAGTATCCAACTTCTGGATGATGGTCAGCTCGATTTAGCGATTACCTTTAACCCAAATTCTGTCTATTCAGCACAATCAAGTGGCCGCCTAGCTGAAACTACCAAGGCCTATGCTCTAGAAAGCGGTGCTCTGTCTAACATTCACTTCCTTGCGATTCCTTGGAATGCTAATGCAAGTGCTGGCGCTCAGGTAACCATCAACTTCTTGTTGAGCCCAGAAGCACAATCGCGCAAAGGCGACCTCAATGTTTGGGGTGATCCTTCTGTATTAAGCAGCAAGTACCTGACTGGTAGCGCTAAGAATACTCAACAATTTAAATCGATTGATGAACCACACCCAAGCTGGCAAAACGCGCTCGAGAAAGAGTGGCTTAAGCGATACGGTAACTAAAATTCATGCTACGCGCTCTATATTATGTTGTTATAGCTGTGTGCATTATCCCTACGATTCCTGGGGTAGCGGGAGTAGTGGCCTCGTCACTGAGTTTCATCCCGCCCCTAGGTTTAGAGGAACCAACACTCAACGGTTTTAACCAAGTCTTTCAATGGGAAGGGGCTTGGCACTCTATTGGTTTGAGCCTAGGTTCAGCGGTCGCCAGCAGCTACATTGCCTGCTTCCTGACCTTTTGTATTCTTCAGGCTTCTTGGGGAAACAAGTATTGGAGAAAGATTGAGCTAACGCTATCGCCAATGCTTGCCATTCCGCATGTGGCTTTCGCTATCGGCTTTGCTTTTCTGTTTAGCCCAACAGGGCTTGGCGCAAGAGCCGTGCATCACTTACTTGGTGAATCGGCTACAAGCTCTGAATTGGCTTTGCTGATAAAAGATCCTTACGCGTTTGGCCTAATCATTATGCTCGCACTCAAAGAAGTGCCCTTCTTATTGCTGATGAGCATTTCGATACTTCAACAAATCGATGTTGAACGCATCACTAAGGTCAGTGCCTCTCTGGGTTATAGCCGTGCTCAGATCTGGTGGAAGTGTATTTTCCCACAATGGTTTACCAAGCTTCGCTTCCCTATGTTGGCGGTGCTTGCTTACAGCGTATCGGTTGTCGACATCGCTCTGATCATTGGCCCAACCAATCCGCCGACCTTTGCCGTTTTGGTATGGCAATGGTTTAACGACCCAGACCTTAATCTATTGCCACGAGCTGCCGCTGGCGCCATCGTTTTATTCGGTTTAGCTTCGTTGATCATCGCCCTAGCGCGTCTAATCGAATGGGCAATTCTCAAGTACTTTAGAACTTGGCAATATTCAGGAAGAACAGGTATTAACCTTCCAGGAAAAACGATCTTCGCAGTGCTTGCTGCATTGTCACTACTGATCATTCCACTAATGGGGATTTGGAGTGTTGCCCAACGTTGGCGTTTCCCTGATTTACTTCCAAGTCGCTACAGCAAGCGTTTCTGGGAGTTTGAGTGGGATGGCATCATGAGCACCGTCGGGCAAAGCTTGTGGATTGGCCTTATTGCCGCTTCCGTTGCTTTATTACTCGCGCTGGTAGCTCATGAGTACCGAATCAAATACAAGTGGCAAGTTCCGGGCTTTATTATCGCGATTCCCATGTTGATACCTCAACTCTCGGTATTGTTCGGCATGCAAGTGACCACGCTTTATATCGGCAGCAGCGCCTATGAATTTTGGGTAATTTGGGCGCATGTTTTCTTTGCTTTCCCGTTTGTGTATCTGTCTTTGGATGGCCCTTGGAAAAGCTTCAATGACGGCCTGATAAAAGCCTCGTTGAGCTTGGGTAAATCGCCATTTCAAAGCTGGTACTCCATCAAGCTGCCTATCTTGTTACCCGCTATTGCCTTTGCTTGGGCGGTCGGGATCAGCGTAAGTTTGGCTCAGTACTTACCCACCTTGATGCTCGGCGCGGGCCGTATTAGCACAATCACCACAGAAGCCGTTGCCCTTACCAGTGGTTTCGACCGCAGAGTGACAGCTATCTATGCCATTTGGCAGGCCCTATTGCCTCTGTTCTTTTTCTCTTTAGCGATATTAGTCAGCCGACTTCAACTCAGATATCGCCGTCTTACTTTTAAAGGTTTTCTAACGAATGAGTCTGCACCTCAACGACCTCGCCATCCGTAAAAACGATGGTGTATCGCTGTTTTCAGCGCTAAACGTAACATTAGAATCAGGCCAAGTATTGGCTTTGATGGGGCCGAGCGGCTGCGGAAAATCGACCTTGTTGGACGCCGTAGCTGGGCACTTAAATGATGAGTTTTCGTATTCTGGCACCGTTATTTTGAACGACATTCAGCTGGATGACCTGCCTTCACATCAGCGTGAAGTCGGTATTCTTTTTCAAGATGACTTGTTGTTCCCTCACCTCAAGGTATGGGAAAACTTGGCGTTCTCTCTGCCTAATTCAATTAAGGGCTCCGCTCGTCAACAGCAAGCGATGGCTGCACTAAAAGACATAGAGCTAACTCACTTGGCAGAGTCTTTCCCGGATCAAATATCTGGCGGTCAACGTGCAAGAATCAGCTTAACTCGTATGTTATTGGCGAAGCCGAAGCTCGCCCTACTCGACGAACCGTTTAGTAAGTTAGACCAAGAGTTAAGAGCACAATTTCGCGATTGGGTCTTCGAACAGCTGACAAAAGCAAATATCCCAACATTAATGGTCACGCACGACGAAGCTGACGTACCTCAAGGGGCGCAAGTGCTGTCTTGGCCATGGAGGAGTCATCATGCTGGATAAGTACTCCATCAAGGTCATTAAGTGGCCATTAAACCAATCAGCTAAGTTGCTGAGTCAATTCGGTATCACGGCAAATCAAACCACCTTATTTGGCTTTCTGGTCGGGTGTTTAGCGTTTCCGGCGTTGGCATTTCAACATTACGAATGGGCGCTAGGCTTCATTGTGTTCAACCGAGTATGTGATGGGCTTGATGGGGCTTTGGCTCGAATCCAAGGCATTAGTGACGCTGGCGGTTTTCTCGACATCAGCCTCGATTTCCTTTTCTATTCGTTAATTCCTTTTGGCTTTGTTATTGCGAACCCAGAACACAACGCCATTGCCGGTGCGTTTTTGATCTTCTCTTTTATCGGTACTGGCAGCAGCTTTTTGGCGTTTGCCGTGATGGCAGGCAAACGAGGCATCGAAAACCCAGTCTATAAGCATAAGTCTCTGTACTACATGTCAGGGCTAACCGAAGGCACTGAAACCATCGCTTGTTTCATCGCGTTCTGTATTTGGCCTCAACACTTTGCTGTTATCGCCTACACCTTTGGCACCGCGTGCTGGCTAACTACGTTCATGCGAATTTACTTTGGATTCCAGACACTCAAGGATCAAACTAGCTAGGGTGTGCATTTCTCATAAATAAAAACGCCGCTCAAATGAGCGGCGTTTTTTCGTGTCAGTTTTTGAGGAATTAGGAGGGCTTTGTTGCGTAATTCAG
>NZ_AJZM02000221.1:31598-39710 GCF_000272405.2 Vibrio tasmaniensis 1F-187 | reverse complement strand
AATACGGTTCAAGCATCGGCTGACCTAACCGTTAACCCAGTAAATGATTTACCAGCACCTCAAGATCAACAGTTCAGCGTTGAAGAAGACGGTACACTTATCTTCACCGATGCAGACCTGTTAACAGGCGCGACTGACATCGAAGGTGACAACCTTACTGTTGAAGGTGTGACCTACGACGGTGGCGACGGTATTCTTACCGACAACGGCAATGGCACGTATACCTTTGCTCCGAACGAGAACTTCAATGGCGATGTAAACTTCGGCTTCGATGTGTATGACGGTACCGATACGGTATCTGCCAATATCGATGTGAGTGTTACAGCGGTTGATGATGCACCTGTATCGGGTGACCTAGCGTACTCTGTGGACGAAGACGGTTCTATCCGCCTAAGCCAAGAGCAGCTGCTTTCTCAAGCGTCAGATGTTGAGGGCGATGACCTGACAGCCAGCGACCTGACGGTTGACGGCGATGCAACAGTCGTTGCTAACGATGACGGCAGTTTTACGATTACGCCAGATGAGAACTTCAATGGTGACATCGATATCAGCTTCGATATTTCTGATGGTACCAATACCGTTCAAGCTTCAGCAGATTTAACCGTTAACCCAATCAATGACCTGCCAGTACCTCAAGATCAACAGTTCAGTATTGCAGAAGACGGTACTTTACTGTTCACAGACGCGGATCTGCTTACAGGCGCGACAGACATTGAAGGTGATAACCTGACGGTTGAAGGTATCACTTATGAAGGCACTGATGGCGTACTGACTGACTTGGGTGAGGGCTCATATAGCTTTGCGCCAAACGAAAACTTCAATGGTGATGTGAGCTTTAGCTTCGATGTGTCAGACGGTACAGATACGGTGTCTGCAAACATTGATGTTAGCGTGACTCCTGAGAACGATCCGCCAGTTGCGGGCTCAACGTCTTACACGGTGAATGAAGACAATTCGATTACCATTTCTGATGCACAACTATTGGCAACATCTTCAGATATTGAAGGTGATGTATCCATAGACAGCGTGACTTACTCTGGTAGTGACGGTGTCCTCGAAATTAATGGTAACGGCACTTACACCTTCTCGCCAAATGAGAACTTCAGCGGTGAAATTGCACTGGATGTGGTTGTTGCTGATGAAAGTGGTGCGACTGACGCGACGACAGCGGGTATCAATGTTCTTGAAGTGAACGATCCGCCGGTTGCAGGACCAACGTCTTACACCATTGATGAAGATTCAGTACTGACCTTCAGCGAGTCTCAAGTGTTGCTTAATGCCTCAGATGTAGAAGGGGATGTTGAGCTTGTTGGTATTAGCTACGATGGCCCTGAGGGCATCTTCTCAGTAAATGGTGATGGCACTTGTAGCTTCGCTCCGAATGAGAACTTTAATGGCCAAGTTCAGCTTGATGTCACCATTCGTGATGAAGATGGTGCAGAGGTTGAAACCGTCATCAATGTTGACGTACTGCCAATCAATGATGCGCCAGTATCGGGTGATTTGGCTTACAACGTTAACGAAGATGGTTCAATCACATTGAGCCAAGAACAGCTGTTGTCTCAAGCGTCCGATGTTGAAGGCGAAGACCTAACCGCGAGCGACTTAACGGTTGGTCGTGATGCGACGGTTGTAGCTAACGATGACGGCAGCTTCACGATTACGCCAGATGAGAACTTCAATGGTGACATTGATATTCAATTCAACATCACTGATGGTACTGACACAGTTCAAGCAACCGCCGATCTTACTGTTAACCCAGTTAATGACTTGCCGGTTCCTCAAGATCAACAATTCAGTATTGCAGAAGACGGTACGCTGCAATTTACAGATGCCGACTTACTTACCGGTGCCACCGATATTGATGGCGACGACTTAACCGTTGAAGGTATTAGCTATACAGGTGGTGATGGCGTACTGACCGACCACGGTGATGGTACTTATACCTTTGCGCCAAATGAAAACTTCAATGGCGATGTGAACTTTAGTTTCGATGTGTCTGATGGCACAGAAACGGTCAGCGCTAACATTGATGTCAGTGTGACGCCTGAGAACGATCCGCCAGTTGCGGGTTCAACCTCATACATGGTCAACGAAGACAATGCCATCACAATCTCTGATGAGCAGTTGCTAGCAAACTCTTCTGACGTTGAAGGTGCCGTGTCGGTTGACAGCGTCACTTACAGCGGCACAGATGGTGTGTTCCAAGATAATGGTGACGGCAGTTACACCTTCCTTCCTAATGAAAACTTCAATGGTGATATCAGCCTTGATGTTATTGTTGCCGATGAAGACGGTTCGATTGATGAAACCACTGCGGGCATCACCGTTCTAGAAGTGAATGATCCACCGGTTGCGGGTCCAACGTCATACACCATTGACGAAGATTCGGTTCTGACGTTCAGTGAATCTCAGATTCTTGTGAATGCTTCGGATATCGAAGGCGATGTAGAACTCGTTGGCATTAACTACGATGGCTCTGACGGTATCTTCACTGTAAATGGTGATGGTACATGCAGCTTTGCACCCAACGAAAACTTCAATGGTCAGGTTCAACTGGGTGTGACCATTCAAGATGAAGATGGCGCAACGGTTGAAACACACATTAACGTTGATGTATTGCCAATCAATGATGCGCCAGTATCGGGCGATTTGGCTTACACCATCAATGAAGATAGCTCTATCACGCTAAGCCAAGAGCAATTGCTAGCACGAGCAGGTGATATCGATAGCGACAACTTAGAAGCTATCAATCTATCTACTGATGAAAATGCGACCATCCAACACAATGGTGATGGCAGCTACACCATTACACCTAACGCCGACTACAACGGTGACCTAGACCTGAACTTCGATATCATCGATAACGATGGTGGTTCAGTTCAAGTTGGCCTAGACATTACCGTGAATCCGGTTAATGACTTGCCACAAGTGCAAGATCAACAGTTCACGATTGAAGAAGACGGTACCTTACTCTTCACCGATGCTGACCTGCTTGCCGGCGCGTCAGATATTGATGGTGACGAGCTGTCGATTGAAAACGTGCTCTACACAGGTGCAGATGGTGTTCTTAGCGATAATGGCGACGGCACATACAGCTTTGCACCAAACGAGAACTTCAATGGTGATGTTCAATTCTCATTCGATGTCTCTGACGGTACTGATTCAACATCAGCTGTTATTGATGTCAGCGTAACGCCTGAGAATGATCCACCGGTAGCTGGCTCGACATCTTACACCGTTCAAGAAGATGGCCAAATCACGATCAGTGATGAGCAACTATTGGCAAACTCTTCCGATGTAGAAGGCGATGTATCACTGTCAGGAGTATCGTACTCCGGTGATGACGGCTCTTTTGTTGATAATGGCAATGGTACTTACACCTTTACGCCAAATGAAAACTTCGATGGTGATATTTCACTAGACGTTGTTGTCGTTGACGAAGACGGCGCAACCGCAACCACAAACGCTGGCATTGATGTTATTGCTGTGAATGACGGTCCTGAAACGTCTGGCATTCAGGCAGAGGTAGACGAAGATAATTCCATCACTATTACTCAAGAGCAGTTGCTTGCAAACGCAACCGACATTGAAGGTGATGAGTTAACGGCATCTAACCTACAAACCAACGATCCTGACGCGACAATTGTTACTAATGACGATGGTTCATTCACCATAACGCACACAGAAAACTTCAATGGCGAGTTGGACTTCACATACAACATCAGTGATGGTGAGAATGAAGTTCTGACGACACTCGACTTGACGGTTAATCCTGTCAACGATGCGCCGGAAGCGGGCGATGAAATATTCATCCAAGCGCAAGAAGACCAAACGGTTGGTGTGACGCTTCGTGAAGAACCTGCACTACGTTTAGATCAAGCGCCAGAAAACGGCATCATTGAAGCGAATGTCAATGACGAATGGGTGGTGCTGGAGGTAGGACAAGAAGTTCCTGCAGATACCGAAGTACGCTTTGTTCCTAGTGAAGATGCTCTTGCTGAAGGTACGCACACCACACAAATCGGTACATTTGACGATAACGCGAGTGTGGATGATTGGGGTACAGAAGTTGACCCTTATACGCGTGAGTTCTCGGATGGCGACTTAACGGTAACTGTTCAAAGTAACGATGACCCTCTTGGTGCCTGGAATGGTAACACCCACATAGGTCATGGTATCGGTGATACAGACCGCCAAGGCCTAAGTGGTGATGAGAAACTGACAGTTTCGGTTGAAGGTCAAGACATCAATGAAATCAGCTTCCACCTTGATGGTTTGGGTGGCTGGTTCATGGAAGAGTCTCGTCACTTTACAGAAGTAGAAATCAAAGCGTTCAATGAGGATGGCGACCTAATTGACTCGATGACTTACCACAAAGAAGACCGTGGTACTTTCGAGACAGATTACACGCTAACGGTTGATCAACCGGTGTCTTACTTTGAGCTTGGTACCGTGCAAGGTAATGGTACTTACGTCGTTCAAAACATGACAGTGTCACAAACTTTTCATGATGAAGCTGTGTTTACATCGATTGGTGTAGACGGTTCAGAAATCACCGAAACGGTTGAGTTGAACATCCATGCGGGTGACAACGAAATCGAACTAACGGCTGATCTTCCGAATATTACTGTCGATACCGATGGTTCTGCCCAGTTTGCTTCGGTTGTGATTACCGAAGAGCAACTACTGGCGCAAGCATCTGATATTGATGGCGACGACCTTGATATTGAAAATCTAGAACTAGTGGGTGAAAACTCAGAGCATGCAACACTCACCGATAATGGTGATGGCACTTGGACGGTAACACCGGATGAAAACTTCCATGGTGAAATCGAACTTGGTTACCAAGTTACCGATGGTGAGCTGACAGACAGCAATATCATCAACATCAACTTCGAATCAGTAAATGATGCGCCAATCGTTTCTGGCCCGATTGTTTTATCGACAGATGAAGATCAAGGTATCACGTTCAGTGCAGATGACTTGCTAGCGAACACCACAGATGTGGAAGGCGATACGCTGTCTATTTCTGACATCACTTACGGTGGTGATAACGGTGACTTGGTCGACAACGGCGATGGTACGTTTACCTTCATGCCGAATGAAAACTTCAATGGTGAAATCGACATCGACTACAAGGTATTTGATGGTACTGATGAAGTTGCAACGCATCTAGACCTAACGGTTGTACCGGTCAATGATGTGCCAGTTCCGGGCGAACCATTGCACACCCAAATGCTTGAAAACGGCTCCATGATCATCGAAGCGAAAGACCTATTGTCTGGTGCTACCGATGTTGATGGCGACATTCTTCACGTCGAAAACCTATTACTCGCAGACCAAACGCAAGGTACGTTAACGGATAATGGCGATAACACGTTCACCTTCGAGCCTGCAGAGAACTTCTCTGGTGAAGTGAATCTGACCTTCGATATCAGTGATGGTCAAGCAAGCGCGCCAAGCACTGCAAGAGTTGACGTTGAAATTGTCAACGATGGCCCAGAGGTTAGTGGCCCAATTGAAGCCGCTGTTGATGAAGATGGGTCAATCACTATCACTCAAGAGGATCTGTTAGCGAATGCAACCGATGTGGATGGCGATAACCTTGAAGCGGTTAACTTTGCGACCAACGATCCAAATGCGGTTGTTGTAGAAAATCCAGACGGTAGCTTCACGATTACACCAAGTGCAGATTTCTTTGGTGAGATTGAATTTACTTACGATGTCACTGACGCGATTGAGACCGTGGCTGCCGACCTCAACCTAACCGTAAACCCAATCAATGATGCACCAGACGTGCCTGACATGTCTTTCGCTACGGAAGATGGTCAAGCGATTACTATTACCGAAGCTGAGTTACTAGCACAAGCGACAGACGTTGAAGGTGATGAACTGTCTGTGGTGAATGTGACGAGCGCAAGCGACACGGTAGAAGTCACAGACAATGGCGATGGAACATACACATTAACACCAGAGCAGGGCTTCTTCGGTAATGTCGACTTAGCGTTTGATGTGAGCGATGGCACTGATGTAGTTGCCGCAAACATCGACCTAAAAGTTGAGTTCGTCAACGATGCGCCAGAAGCGACGCCAATGGTGGCAGATGTCGACGAAGATGGTTCAATCCTCGTTACACAAGAAATGCTGTTGGAGAATGCGAGCGACCAAGATGGCGATCAGCTATTTGCTTCTTTGCTTGAAACCAACGATCCGAACGCCAGCATTGTAGACAATGGTGATGGCACGTACACAGTGACACCTTCTGAAAACTTCAATGGTGATATTGCATTCACTTATGAGGTGAGCGACGGTGAGCTGAGCACGTCTAATGATATGACATTGACCGTGAATCCGGTGAATGACATTCCAATTGTTGCTCCAGGCATGTACCACATTGAAGAAGATGGCAGCATCCTGTTTACTCAAGAGGATCTGTTGAGTGGTGCGATTGATATTGATGGCGATGACCTCAGTGTTACTAGCATCAATTACTCTGGCGATGAAGGTACAGTCACCGATAACGGCGATGGCACGTTCAGCTTCGTTCCTGAAGAGCATTTCAGTGGTGATCTGCAGTTCAGCTTTACTGTGACGGACGGTACGGATGAGGTTGAACAAGACCTTAACGTTCATATTGAAGCAGTTGCGGATGCGCCTGACCTAGTGATAACCGATGGCGACGGCGTTAACGTTGATGACCAAGCTATTTTGGTTGAGCCCGGCGGCATTGTTGAGCTTAATATTGCGGCTGCGCTAGTAGACCAAGATCTATCAGAAACACTGACGGTAACAGTAGATGGTGTACCAGAAGGGTCGGTTATCCAATACGATAACGAAGGCGTTCTGAATGACCAAGAAAACGGTATCACCAGTTACAACGATACTGAAATCACAGTAACGTTTGAAGGCGAAACCGCGGGATACCAAAACGCAGCGGGTTACTACAAAGTCGATGAAGACGGCAACATCACAGGTGTTGAAGTTGTCTACGAGAATGCATCACAAGTGGGTGGCGGCGGTGACCTTGTCCCTGGACAAGATCAGTTCAGCTTCCAAGTCGAGGAAGGTGAGAGCTTTAACCTGTTCTTAATTCCAAACGGACATCAGCACAATGACTTTGATGCGATGCAAGACGGTCAGTACGAGTTCCGTGCTGAGGATGGTTCGCCTGCGAACATGGATACGGTTGATCCTCAACTTGTCTTTGTTGCGGTAGATGGCACTGAGACCGTGGTTCAAGGCCAGAATGGTGACGCGATCTTCCATGGTGGTTCAAGCTCTCAGCTAAACCAAGATGGTATCGAACATACTCGCACTACGGTTAATGAAGACGGCGAGCTGGTTTACGGCTTTGAAGATTTGTATGGCGGCGGTGATGCTGACTACACAGATTTCAACTTCACAATCGATGTGGGTGAAGTGAACAGCCAAATCTACAGCGGTGAAGTGACCGTTGGCCCTGATGGTACGGTGAACTTACCGACAACGGCTATCGAAAATTCACTACAAATCCAGTTACCAGAAGACTTCAACGAACAGCTTGAAGTTCATGTAACTGCAACCGCAACAGAGCTATCGAATGATGATTCTGAAACGGTCTCTCAAACCATCTACATTAACGCGACAGGCGCGCACATTGAGCACGCACCTGAAGCGCTGCCTGTTGCAGCAACAGTAGAAGAAGATGGTTCTATCACCATTACGCAAGAAGACTTGTTAGCTAATGCTCGTGATCTCGATGGCGATCAGCTGACGGCTCTGAATTTAGCAACCGATGATGAGAGCGTTACGATTACCGATAACGGTGATGGAACGTACACATTAACGCCAGAAGCTGATTTCAATGGCGATGTTAACTTTACGTTTGATGTGTCTGATGGTGATGATGTTGTCTCTACCAACCTAGAGCTAACAGTTTCACCAGTGAACGATGGTCCAGAAGCACAAGACCAGGCATTCACAGTTGGTGAAGATGGCGTGTTAACTTTCAATGACCAAGACCTATTAACGGGCGCGACGGACATTGAAGGGGACGACCTAAGTGTTGAAGGTGTAACTTACACTGGCGCTGATGGTGTCTTTGAAGACAACGGTGACGGCACTTATACT
>NZ_AJZM02000221.1:0-31588 GCF_000272405.2 Vibrio tasmaniensis 1F-187 | reverse complement strand
ACGAGAACTTCAATGGTGATGTGAACTTCAGCTTTGATGTGTCAGATGGCACGGATACGGTTCAAGCCAACATTGATGTGAGCGTGACGCCTGAGAACGATCCACCAGTGGCGGGTAGCACGTCTTACACTGTGCATGAAGACAACTCAATCACGATCAGTAACGAACAGCTATTAGCCAACTCTTCAGATATTGAAGGTGAGGTTGCGATTAATAGCGTGACTTACACTGGCAGTGACGGTGTGTTCGAAGACAACGGTGACGGCACTTACACCTTCTCGCCAAACGAGAACTTCAATGGTGATGTGAGCTTAGCGGTTATTGTTACCGATGAAGAAGGGGCAACAGAAGCGACCACAGCGGGAATCACTGTACTTGAGGTGAACGATCCGCCAATCGCAGGCTCAACCAGTTACTCAGTAAATGAAGATGAAGTTATCACCATCAGTGCAGAGCAACTGTTGGCGAACTCTTCTGATATTGAAGGTGAAGTGGCGATTGATAGTGTTACTTACACAGGCGCTGACGGTATCTTTACTGACAACGGCAACGGCACATTCAGCTTTGCACCGAACGCAAACTTCGATGGCGATGTTAGCCTAGATGTAGTGGTGACAGATGAAGACGGTGCGACAGTAGCCACCAGCGCAAGTATTGATGTTCTTCCAATTAATGATCCACCAGTATCGGGTGACTTGGCATACAGCATTGATGAAGATGGTTCGATTACTCTGACTCAAGAGCAGTTGCTGTCTCAAGCATCTGATGTGGATGGCGATGATCTGACCGCAAGCAACTTAAGCGCAGGCGATAATGCAACCGTTGTTGATAATGGCGATGGCACCTTTACGGTAACGCCAGATGCGAACTTCAATGGCGATATCGACCTAAGCTTTGATATTTCGGACGGCACCGAGTCGATTGTGGCGAACGCCGATCTGACGGTAAACCCAGTCAACGACTTGCCAACGACATCTGATGTTTATGCGAACGTTGATGAAGATAATGTCATCACTATCACACAGGAGCAGTTACTTGCGAATGCCGCTGATATTGAGGGCGATGACCTTGTCGCTTCCGACTTAACCCTAGTGGGCGACGATGCAACGATTGTCGACAATGGCGATGGCACGTTCTCAATCACTCCAAGCGAAAACTTCAATGGCTACATCGATGTTGCCTACAGCATCAGCGATGGCGACACACCAATTGCCGCTAACTTAGGCTTAACCGTTGACCCAGTTAACGACGCGCCCATTGTTTCTGCTGATGTGGCGATAACCATTGAAGAAGACGGTTCATACACCATTACTCAAGAAGAGCTCCTGCAATTCGCGACTGACATCGAAGACGATGACATGACCGCAATTATTGGAGAGCAAGGCGATGAAACGACCGTTACCGGTACTGTGTTGGATGCTGAAACTGGTAATCCAATCGCAGGTGCGGATGTTACGCTAACCGACAACGCAGGTCATTCTTACACGGCGGAGACGGATCAATCCGGCAACTACTCTGTGAGCGGTCCTGTTGTTGACCAAGGTACCGTCACTATTGAACAAGAAGGCTCTATTACTAGCAGCTTCCTAGTTCCAGCAGGCGAAGATACCAACGGTGGCGTAACCGCTATATCCGAAGTACTTGAAGAAACAGATATGCGTATCGTGGTCACATGGGGTGACAGCCCACGTGATATGGACAACCACCTATGGCTCTACGATACAGAGAATGGCAGTGAGCTAGACCATATTTACTATCGCGACATGAGCCATGATTTGGGTGAAGGTAATGTCGTTCAGCAAGATGTAGATGACACGAATGGCGGTGGTCCTGAAACCATCACTATTCCAAATTATCAAGATGCTGACATGCACTATTCAGTACACAACTACACCAGCAGAAGTTGGGATGTAGATGGTGTTGAAGATGTACAGGTTCAGGTATTTGTTGGCGATACATTGGTTGAAACCTTTAGCCCTGATTTATCTGAAAGCCCATCGGGTGACCACTGGCATGTATTCGATATCGTGAACGGCGTTATTGTTCCAAGCCAAGATGTAGGCACTCAAAATGCATTCGACTTGCCAACGGCAGAAGAAGCGCTCGCGAATGAAAACGGCATTGATATCTCTGAATTGCTAACGGGCGATGAAGGTGATGACTCTGGTGATACGGGTGGAAACGAACCAAGTGTTGGAGATGTTTCCATTGAGAACGCTCTTATCACTGACAATGGTGATGGTACTTACACCATTACACCGGAAGAGAACTTCAATGGTGAATTCTCGATTAGCTACAACGTAGACGATGGCAACGGTGGGGTTACGCCTGCGGAACTAGACGTGACCGTAACAGCAGTTAACGACCTTTCTGTAATTTACGACCACGACTACACCATTAATGAAGATGGCTCGCTGACTTTTACCGATGAACAGCTACTGACTGGTGCAACGGATATTGACGGCGATGATCTTTCTGTCGAGTCGGTTAACTACGAAGGCGCAGACGGTGTGTTCACGGATAACGGTGACGGTACTTATACCTTTGCTCCAAACGAGAACTTCAATGGTAATGTCGACCTAACTTACGATGTGAGCGATGGTACAGATGTTGTATCGGCGAATATTGATGTTCAAGTGGTTCCAATCAACGACGTACCGGTAGCAGGTTCTACAACTTACAGCGTTGAAGAAGACGGCAGTATTACCCTAAGCGATGCACAACTTCTGGCGAACAGCTCGGACGTTGAAGGGGAAGTGTTTGTCAGCGATGTAAGCTACAGCGGCACTGATGGTGTATTCACTGATAATGGTGATGGTACTTACACCTTTGCTCCAAACGAAAACTTTAACGGTGACATCAGTCTTGATGTATCTGTTATGGATGAAGATGGCGCAACCGCTGAAACAACCGCAGGTATCGACGTCATTGCTGTTAATGACTTGCCGGTTGCAGGTTCAACGACCTACAGCGTTGACGAAGATAACGTGATTACCATCTCTGAAGCACAGCTTCTTGCGAACAGCTCAGACATTGAAGGTGATGTATCCGTTAGCGACGTTTCCTACTCAGGCGCAGACGGTATATTTACTGACAATGGTGATGGTACATACAGCTTTGCTCCAAATGAAAACTTCAACGGCAATGTCAGCCTAGATGTCACCGTTGCTGATGAAGAGGGTGCAACGGCTGAAACCACTGCGGGTATTGAAGTTATCGCGGTTAACGACGCGCCAGTGTCAAGTGACTTGGCTTACTCTGTGGATGAAGACGGTTCAATCACACTAAGCCAAGAGCAGCTGCTTGCTCAAGCATTGGATGTGGACGGCGATGATCTTACCGCTGCCAACCTAACTGCGGGTGATAACGCTACCGTTACGGCAAACGATGATGGTTCATTTACCATTACTCCGGATGCCGACTTCAATGGCGACATTGACCTTAGCTTCGACCTTTCTGATGGTACTGAAACGGTTGTTGCAACGGCCGACCTTACTGTGAATCCAGTGAATGATATTGCGGTTGTAGAAGATGTCGCTTACACCGTTGAAGAAGACGGTTCACTTACCTTTACAGACGAGCAACTGCTAGCGGGTGCCTCTGATATTGATGGTGACGAGCTTTCAGTTGCCGATGTGTCTTACACTGGCTCAGAGGGTGTGTTCACCGACAATGGCGATGGCACTTACACCTTTGCTCCAAACGAAAACTTCAATGGTGAAGTAAGTCTGGACTTCTCAGTATCTGACGGTACAGAGACGGTTGATGCAAACATCGACGTAACGGTAACAGACGTTAACGATGCACCAGTGGCAGGCGCAACGTCTTACCAAATGAACGAAGATGGCACGATTACTATTAGTCCTGAGCAGTTGATTGCTAATAGCTCCGATGTGGACGGTGAAGTGTCGCTTGATAGCGTGAGCTACTCAGGTGCAGACGGTATCTTGGTTCAAAATGAAGATGGTTCGGTAACGTTCGCACCAAACGAAAACTTTAACGGCGACATCAACCTTGATGTGACGGTTATTGATGACGACGGTGCGACGGCTCAGACTACCGCTGGTATTGAAGTTATTGCAGTTAACGACGCACCAGTGGCCGGAAACGTGGCTTACTCGGTTGATGAAGATGGTTCAATTACGCTATCTCAAGAGCAGTTGCTGGCTAACGCATCCGATGTTGATGGTGATGCACTAACCGCAAGCAACCTATCTGCGGGTGATAATGCGACTGTAACAGCGAACGAAGATGGTTCATTTACTATCACTCCGGAAGCTGACTTCAACGGCGACATAGACCTAAGCTTCGATGTTTCAGACGGTATCGAGACAGTCCAAGCTGGCGTCGACCTAACGGTTAACCCAGTCAATGACCTACCAACAGCAGAAGACCAAAACTTTACTGTTGAGGAAGATGGAACGCTAATCTTCACGGATGCAGACCTACTAGCAGGTGCTGCAGACATTGACGGCGATGACCTATCTATCGCTGATGTGTCTTACACGGGCGCAGAGGGTGTGTTCACTGACAACGGTGATGGCACTTACAGCTTTGCTCCAAACGAGAACTTCAATGGCGATGTAAACCTTGGCTTCACAGTGTCTGATGGCACTGAGACCGTCGATGCCAATATTGATGTAACGGTAACGGATGTTAATGATGCGCCGGTAGCGGGTTCTACGTCTTACCAAATGAACGAAGATGGCACGATTACTATTAGTCCTGAGCAGTTGATTGCTAATAGCTCTGACGTTGATGGTGAAGTGTCGCTTGAAAGCGTGACTTACTCAGGCTCTGACGGCACCTTGGTTCAAAACGATAACGGGTCTGTGACCTTCACGCCAAACGAGAACTTTAACGGTGATATCAGCCTAGATGTGGTCGTGACCGATGATGACGGTGCAACTGCAACAACAACGGCAGGTATCGAAGTTCTGGCTGTGAACGATGGACCAGAGTCTGAGGAAGTGGAACTAACCACAGCCGAAGACAGCACCATTCTTATCACACAAGACATGTTGTTAGCTCAAGCTACCGACATCGATAACACCGCAGACGAGCTGTCAGCTTCTGGTCTACAAATCGATCCTAGCTTAGGTGAGTTGCTAGATAACGAAGATGGCACTTGGTCATTTACGCCAAACGAAAACTTCAATGGCGATGTGCCAATGACGTTTAACGTTAGCGATGGCCAAGAGACAATTTCAGTCGACGGCAACATCGATGTCACGCCAGTGAATGATGCACCTGAAGCACCAATGATTGAGATGCAAGGCGAAGAAGATGTGGTCATGGTGATTGACCCAGCTTACATCGCGGATCAAGTTACAGACCTTGATGGCGATGAGATCAGCATTGAAAGCATCACAGTTCGAGCTCCAGCGAATGCGGCCTTAACTCAGCAACCAGACGGCATGTATCACTTAGTGACTACTCAAGACTTTAATGGCTTAGTAGAACTGGGTTATCAAGCGACTGACGGTGAAGAAGTGGTTGATGGCTCGCTGAATGTGGATGTCATTCCGGTTAACGACGCACCATTCAATGTCGGCAACGCAATGATGACCACAGACGAAGATGGCGCGTTCACTTTCGATGCTGGCGATTTGATGAACTTGTTCGGTGACATTGATACCGCTGACCTTGTTGTTTCTCGCATTATCACCGCAGACGGTGAAGATGGCGGAGAAGTAACAGACAACGGAGATGGTACTTGGACATTCACACCAACAGGCGACTTTGCGGGTGTTTCTGACCTACAAGTTGTCGTGAGTGACGGTGAGTTTGAAACCGTTCTCGATGTTCCTGTGTTCGTACGTCCTGTCGCAGATGGCGCGGTTATTTCAACTGACCATGACGGTCCATTGGTGTTCGGTGAGGATGAAACCGGTCACTTAGGACTGAATGTTGGCCTAGTCGATGATTCAGAAACACTAAGTAATCTAGTGATGACAGGTTTCCCTGTTGGATTCGAGGTAACAGATGGTGTGAATACCGTGATGATCACCGAGCCGGGTCAATACATCGACCTGTTCGATTGGGATATCTCAAACATTCAAATGACGCCTCCTGAAGATTTCCATGGTGAGTTCTTCGTAACCGTAAGTGCAACAACGGTTGATTACGGAGATGAGCCGGAAGCGTTTGATGATGGTATCGATTCAGGTGATTTCGAAACTGTAGCGGGTGATTCCATCATCCTAACGGCGGACGACCTAATCGGTTTGGCTGAGAATGTGGATGCTGACAGCGATGATGAAGTGAAACTGGTTCATCTTGCCGACCGCAGCCAAGGTGAGATTGTCGATAATGGCGATGGCACTTGGACGTTCACACCAGCACCAGGCTTCACCGGCGAAGCAGATATAGCTTACGTGGTTGATAAAGATGGCGTGCTTCATGACGAGCAAACTGGCGTAGTCGTGAAAGAAGGCGACTCGCAAGAGAATACAGCACCAGAAGTTAACAGTATCATGACGACGGAAATCGCAGCGGATGCAACCTTGTCGTTCACTGATGAAGACATGTTAGCGAACCTGAGCGATGCAGAAAGCGATAGCTTGAGCATTGAGTCAGTAAGCTTGATGGAAGGTCAGGGTGTAATTGAGAGCGATAACCAAGGTAACTATCAATTCACACCTGCTGAAGACTATACCGGCGATGTTCAAGTTGGGTTTATCGCGACCGATGGCGAAAATCGCATCGAAAGCTTCTTCAATGTGGATATCCAAGGTGGCGATGAAGCAGCGGCGAGTGAAGGTTATGCCTTAGCTGATGATGGTTCACTAACTATCACCGAGTCACAGCTGGTGGATGAGTTAGGCGTGAGTGATTCTGCACAAGTTGTTGATGTTGCAGACGCGAACGATGCAGGCTTCTTTGCGGAATCTGGTGAAGGTGAGTGGACTTATTGGCCGAACGAGGACTTCGATGGCAATTTAGCGATGAATGTTGACGTTAACGATGGTGGTGAGGTGTCGAGCCATAGCTTAAGTATCCAAGTAGCCGATGATTCAGTACAAAGTGATGAACCACAAGTTCAAGCTGCTCAAGTAACAGAAGACCAGCAAGTGGAAGTGGCTCAACAAGCTGATGACCAAGCTCAAGATGCTGAAACTGAAGACAGTACAGCAGATGTAACCGCGGCACCGGGCGATACCATCTCTATCTCGATTCCAGATGAGGTGAGTGGTAACGAATCGGTTGATTACGCTGATATGTCGGGCTTACCTGAGGGTTCCACTGTGAGCAACGCACTGGATAACGGTGATGGTAGCTTCACAATCAGTGGCAACTTAGAGCAACCGGTATCCGTTGAACTTCCAGAAGGTTACGAAGGGACTAGCGAAATCCAATTCCAAGGTTACGACGAGTTGGGTAGCTCAATAGACGGAGCAAGCGGTTCTGTTGAAGTTGAGGTCGATGATCAATACACCATGCAAGGTTCTACTCAAGAGCAGCAACCGGACATGGCAGGTATGGAATCTGGAGGCAGCGACTGGACAAGTTCAGGTGGTCAAGATCAAGGTGTTGACTTCACGGATGACTCTGGAAGCTTCGATTCAGATTCTCAAACTGGAACCGATCAAGGCAATGACTTCGACCAAAGCTCGATTTAATCGAGAGGGCTTAGTTTTAGTCTGAACCGACATTTAGTCTAAACCAACAAGTAGATAGGGCGGCGTAAAGTTGCCCTCATTAAAGCCATGTAGAGTTATTGATGCATGGCTTTTTTATTTGTTTTGTTTCGCTAAATAAACTTGAGAACAGATAAAAATGTCCTTAATTATTAGAAGAGTTAGTTAGAAAGGAGGGACGACATGTATCGTTATGTCAGTTCACCGCAAGCGTCGAAGTACATCGTACCACCACCTCAACATCGTGAGTTGTCGAGTGTGGATGTGCCTGAGTCCGAATTAGAGATGCGAGAAATATTGAATAATTGGTTTACTGATGGTTTAGCACCCATTATTGAAAGTGAAGATGACTACATCTCTGCGATCGATCACGTTCGATTTGAAAAGCTCAGCGGCACTGTTGGGATGCTGTTGAGAAACAAAGATTATTATTTTGCGGCTAAGCGGATTTTATCTGTGTGGGAACAAGATTGCCTTGAAACCACTTACATCAATTATCTCATTTTACGCAGTGAGCGAGTCACTTCTTTAAGGTAAGTGAATGCTGTGGCATTTGCCAATAGCGATTAGCCATTTAGGGTTCGTGTGCTTACGATCTTTTTGTTTTTCTACCGAATTAGGCAAACAAAAAGGGCAAGCTTTGAGGCTCACCCTTAAGGTTCTTTCTTTAATTAACGTTGTTGCTCTCAATTAACGATGCTTTTGTCTAACGTTATTGTTCTTTCCTGTCGTTATAACTTATCAGTAGGGTTGAGACTTACACCCAACCATCAAATTTGAGTCGTTTTTGAATTCTCTCGACTGCTTCTTTCTGCATTTGTCTAACACGCTCATTAGAAACATTCACATCTTGCATTTGTCCCACCTCAGACAGTGTTTTCACCTTGTTATCAAAGAAACCAAAACGGTGAATGAGAACCTTCTGTAATTTGGGTGGCAGTGTGTTTATTATTTGCTCTAGAGCTTGGGTAAAAGACTGATCTTCACAATCTTTTTGCGGGTCAGGGATATACTCACTTTCACACTGTTCAAGTACTATTGGTGCGTGGCTGATACCAACCGTTGTTGTCACGTCAATAAACCCGCTAAGCGCCACGAGTTGGTCGACACGTTTTGCCTTAACGCCAGAGCTGTCTGACAACTCTGAAATAGAAATCTCTTTACTCATTTTTTTACTTACATCGAGCTTCTTGGACGCGAGGCTATTTATTTCTTTGCATACGTGGGCGGGCAATCGGACAGTACGACCTTTATTCATCAATGCCGCTTCAATATTCTCTCGAATCCACCATACGGCGTAAGTCGAAAAGCGATAACCGGGTTCGGGGTCGTATTTATCGATTGCTTTGATTAAGCCGATGTTACCTTCCTCGATCAGGTCGAGCAGCGTGAAGTTGTTGCCTTTACGTTTTAGGTAACTCTTTGCGATTTTTACAACAAGTCGCAGGTTTGATTCGATCATGATGTCACGTGCTTGCTTGTCACCAGCGCGATTCAATTTTGCGTAATACACCTCATCTTCACGCGACAGCAGATCAATCCCCACGATATCCTTTAGATAGTGAGCATAAGGTTCTGCAGTGGTAGAAAATGATTCTTTAATGGGTGTGTCATCCGTGAGCCCCTGAAACGCAGCAAAACTGTCATTGTTCATTTCCTTGTCCTTTTTTAGCCGACTGAACGTTTTATTTATTTTATTATTATGCCACCAAGTGATTAACGCTTGGTTTCATTAGAGTGTAGATAACAGTTTCTTCTTTACCAATAAATAAAATGCAATTTCGTATACTTACGTCACAAAAAGATCTACAAGTATTTAACCATTTTACATCTCATCGAACGTGTCGGTTTTTCATAGGAAACATGAACATGCATAGCTTATAAAGTATGTGTTATGCATTGGCGTATGTAGATAAACCGAGTGAATTTATAGGAGCGGGCGGCTATATAATTGATAGGGAAAATGAGGAGAACGTGGCAAGAGTCGAGGTTCCATGTTGCCAAAGTACCTCAGCTCTTTAACCTGTTCAGCTGACATTGTTTGCTGCGTAAAACTATAAAACTATTAGTGGAGACTAAAAGCTGTTACGGAATACTAAAAGCTCAGTGAGTTGACTAATAAGTGCTGAGCACCTCATCGATTTGTTTGTTGATGATCTTCATTTCGCTGTAGATAACAGAAAGATCATCATCTTGAGGTGCAAGCTTATTAAGTGTGTTTTGCTCGACTCTTTCTAAGGCCACGGTGGCGGTTTCTTCGCCGAAGCTGGCTAATATGCCTTTTAATGTGTGCACGGTAAAATGAAGCTTGCCCCAATCCTGTTGCTGTACCAGTTCTTGTATCTCTTCTAATGAATTGCCATGGTCTTCTTGATACACAGACAACACAGCGAAAATCACTTCTTTGTCATTATCTAAGTAGGCATTTAAGGCATCAAAATCTAGCATATAGACTCCTGTCGGCTGTATGTTGAAAATGGGCTGGGCGGCTTAGTAGAAAAACCAGATCTTAATGAATCACTGAGCCATTGGCTCCATCTTGGTGGAAGCTCTAGCTGTGCGAGCTGTTTCAAGTATTCGTGTCTAAGGTTTTCTTCTATATGAGCTTTATGGACGGCATATATATAGTCAAGTTTCGCCGCAATTGAATATGGGTAATTGTGAATGTAGTCCTTTAGTTCTTGGATGGAATCGGAATTTTCGATATTTACACAAGTAGAAGGGTCTACATCTTGTGATTCGAGTTGATGGTTTATTGTCTCCCCTCGAGCTTTTAAGCACTCAGCAACTAAGTGGTACAGGGAGTACTCGCCAAAGTGAGTTAAAAGATGCAGCAATTGAAGCAATAAGTGAGTGGGTTGGTTGTAAAAGTTATTTGCTAACAGTGTCGAGGCTCGAATCACTTTCTTGTGAGCAACTTGAGGGCTGTTCTCAATGAGTAAAATATTACTTTGAAATAGGGCAAGGCTGGCCAGAACTTGTTGCTGTTGTTTTACCGGAAGTTTGAGGTTTACCAACTCTGTGAATTGATTAGCATGTTCCAACAGAATACGTTTGTACTTTAATTGTGTCTCACGTTGGTAGGTCGCCTTTAATGAACTGAAGTGAGCGCTAATGGAATGAATAATATCAATGTCGGCAGACGATATATGCGTCGCGTACATCTCACCAAGCTTGATAAGCATCAGGGTGTTGTCGACGTTTTCTGCCAAGTCGATTGCTCTTATCGCACGGTGACTGATGCTAGGCGTCATTTCAAACGCTCTTATGGCCAGTTTAAGTGCGGGCAGTAACATATTATGTTTTTCATAAATGCAGCTTAAACAATCAATAACGTTTAATGACAACGGCTGAGCAATCAGGTAATTGTGGAGCTTTTCTATGGCTAGGTTCGGTTTACCCAAGCTGTCTAGAATTAATGCCTCTGCGACTAATTTAGTCGGGTGCATTTTCGTGTTCGAGTTGTTGATTGTGCTTGAAAGCAAATCCCATTCTTTGCCTCCAATTAAGTGTTCAATCAACGTCGCTTCAAACTGAACGCTATTGCCATTAGGGGAGATCGCCAACGCTTGTGTCAATCGTTCCAGATTAGTGACCGGATATAAGTCATTCAGTTGAGTGAGTTTCTTCGAAACGGACACAGCACTTTGAATCTTCTTGCCTAAAGATTGAGTATTGATCGGTTTAGAAACAAAGTGATGTGCTTCGCCAGAAAGGGCGGTCAATACGGTTTCCTGACGCATATCCCCAGAAACAAGAATCGTGGCGACTGTATGATCGATGAGCCTGTTTCGATACAGAATCCCCAACAGCTCAAAGCCAGTAAAAGACTGTTCTAAGTGGTAATCGATGAGGAGTACATGAAAAGAGTGCGTCTCAACCGCCTTGATGGCTTGTCGATAATCGGTCGCAATAAAGATGCAATCATGTGAAATGCCCAAGCTCGAGAGTTGCTGCTTAATAAGTATTGTTGCGCTCTTAGAGTCGTCGACAATCAAAACCCGCAGGTCTGTTGGTAAGGTCAAATCCATTTTCCTCAATACCAAATGTTATGTTTAATTTAGGTGTCAGGTTGCACATTGTCAAGGTGCCTATATCACATACAAACACTCAATAAACTATTGGTAATTAAAGAGTATTCGATAACATTTATGAAAGCCTTCAAACGCAGTCTACGTTTACCTTGTTTTTGTGGGGTTATCCGTGTTTTAGAAATAAAAAAGAGGTAAGCCGATAAGCTTACCTCTCTGTTTTCTTACTCGATTTTTTATCCGAAATGTAGCCTTTTTTGAAGCTTTACTAACTAAAAAACTAGCGCTAATCACGCATGCTCAAAATCAATACTGCAGCTAGAGCTAAGAACGCCGTCATCATTAAGAACACATCGTTGTAAGCCATGATGGCAGCGTCACGTTGCATTGTATCAAGTAAGCTTGCTTGCGCTTGTTGCATCGCCGTTGCGGCATCACTTCCTGACTGAATGAAAAATGCTTGTTGTTGCTGAAGCGTCTGCCAACCAAGTTGACTCACGGAAGGTAACGACTCCTTGATGTGAGCCAGATGCTCACGGGTTTTGTTGTCGAGTAGCGTAGCGATAATCGCGATGCTGAAAGCACCCCCTAGGTTGCGCATTACGTTGGTTAACGTTGATGCGTCTGGCGTGTCCATTTTACTGATGTTTTTCATGGCAACCAAAGACAGCGGAACCATAATAAATGGGCTACCGATAGCACGCAGAACCATAGACAAAATCAGCTGTTGGCCACCAAAATCGATTGTCATGTGCGTATTCACGTAACAACTGAAACCGAACATTGCGAAGCCAAAGGTCACCAAGTACTTAGGCTTAATGATCTGTGTTAGCTTGGGCACAATTGGGAATATCAGAAGTTGTGGGAAACCCATCCACATTAGCACTTCACCAATTTCCATCGCGTTATATTGCTGAATTTGAGTGAGATACATCGGCAGCACATAGATAGAGCCAAGCAACGCCATCCCCAAAATCAAATAGGCGATACAAGACATAGCAAACTGCCCATCCCGCAATAGCCGCAGGTTAACCAATGGCTTTTTGTGTTGGAGTTCGTTTATCACGAAGTAAACCAAACTCACCGCCGACACGATACTCAAGCCAATAATAAAGCTCGAACTGAACCACTCTTCCCGGTTACCTTCTTCTAGTACCACTTCTAAACAACCTAGCCCTAACGCCATGGTGGCGATACCAAACCAATCGGCTTTTTTCAACGTGCCAAGGTCGAGCTTTTCATCATCCAAGCCATATCGGATCATGGTGATCACAAGCAAAGCAGGCGGAATATTAATGTAGAAAATATAGTGCCACGAGAAGTTCTCCGTCAACCAACCACCAAATGTTGGGCCGATCGATGGAGCAAAGGTCGCGGTTACGCCAAACAGTGCCATACCCACAGCACGTTTGTTAACAGGTAATAACTGAATCACTAACGAGAAAGCAAGCGGGATTAAAGCGCCACCACTGAAGCCTTGCATCGCTCGGAATACGATCATCGAGGTCATATTCCAAGAGAACGAACATAACAAAGATGAAATGGTGAAAATGGCCGTCGTCCACGTGATATAACGGCGTTTACCGAGCGCTTTAGAAAGCCAACCACTGAGTGGGATAGCGATCATCTCTGCGACTAGGTAAGACGTAGAAATCCACGAGCTTTCATCCAAGGTGGCAGATAGCGCACCTTGAATGTCTTTGAGAGACGAGTTGGTG
Source organism: Vibrio tasmaniensis 1F-187 (assembly GCF_000272405.2). GTDB lineage: Bacteria > Pseudomonadota > Gammaproteobacteria > Enterobacterales > Vibrionaceae > Vibrio > Vibrio tasmaniensis_A. Next base: position 18,199 of record NZ_AJZM02000221.1, on the reverse strand, counting down.
ATCTGAATATCCAAGATCGCCATAAACGCGCCGATTAAGCCGCCAAATAGGGCGATCCAATGGCGTCTCGAAACCTCGTCATCATCATTAGTTTGGGTGACTACCCCAGCGTTACTCATGGTCTAGCCTCGTTTATCGATGGTCGCTACCACAGACAAACCAGGAAGCAGTCGACCTTTCAACTCTTGCTGATCTGGAATCGTAATTTTCACCGGCACACGTTGAACGATTTTAGTGAAGTTACCGGTCGCGTTTTCTGGCGGCAGTAGCGCAAACTTTGCACCAGTTGCAGGGGAGAAGCTGTCGACAACGCCTTCGAGTGGTTGTCCCGGAAAGGCATCCAGTTCGACTTCTACCGTTTGGCCTTTGTGAATGCCGCTTAGCTGTGTTTCTTTGAAGTTAGCTTCAATCCACACTTGGTTGTTTGGTACCAAACTCATAAGTGGCGCGCCTGCTTGAATCAGCAAGCCTTCACGGACGCTACGTTTACCAATCACGCCATCCGCTGGCGCGTAAACCTTGGTGTAATCAAGGTTAAGTTGTGCTTGATCTCTTTGTGCTTGAGCTTCAGTCACGGATGCGTTTGCTTGTTCGATTTCACTCGCAATCACGATTAGTTGATCATTACTTGCGACAAGGTTTGCTTTCGCTTCTTCAAGTTCTGCTTGGGTGACTTTTTGTTGTGCGACCATGCTGTCGACTTCATCTTGCGAAGCATAGTTACGCTTTAATAAGCTACGAGAACGCACTACTTGTTGGATTGCACGCTCGTATTCAGCTTGTGCGGAATCAACACGGCTCTCGGCTTGATTTATTTGGCTACGTTGTAACGTTTGTTGAGCGATAAGGTTGTGTACGCTTGATTGAACGACGCTTAAATGCGCATTCGCCTGAGCAAGTGCCGATTGGTAATCACGATCATCAATTTGAACCAACAAGTCACCTTGTTTAACCGATTGGTTATCACTCACGTAAGACTTAACAATATAACCCGACACCTTCGGACTTATATTCGTGATGTCGCCTTGTAGGTAGGCATTGTCGGTAGATTCAAAGTATTGGCCATAGCCGTACCAATATCCGGCGCCAGCTAGGCCTAATGACAGCATGATCGCAGTAGCAATAAGCGGAGCTTTTTTACGTTTTTTTGTGCTTACTGATTGCGAAGCGTTGTTGTTCTCTGTCATTTTTTATTTCTCATTTTGTTTTTATTTAGATGTAACGAATTGTAAATGAATTCGATTGATTGATAAGATAGGAAAAAAGGGAAACACTGTTGCGTGAATCTTACTAATAGGGCTTTGGGAGAAGTACGATGGACTTAAATGCTGTGACTGTTTTTACACAAGTTGTTGATTGTGGGAGTTTCACGCACGCAGCTGAAGCATTGAACATGACCAAGTCGACCGTCAGCCGAAAGCTAGACGAGCTGGAACAGCACCTAGGTGTGAGGTTGATCACTCGTTCGACACGAAGTTTAGTTTTAACGCCAGAGGGTGAGCGCTTTTATCAGTCGAGCATGCAGATGCAAGAGATCATGAACCAAGCTGAGTTAGAGGTTTCTGCCAATCAGGATTTGATCCGAGGGCAGTTGAATGTTGTGTTGCCTGTCGAATTGGGGCATCAAGTATTAGCCACATACATCCACAGTTTCCTAAAAGAGCACCCAAACGTGACTTTGAACTTAGAACTATCGAATCGAGAAGTCGACATCATTGCGGAGGGGATCGATCTTTACGCACAAATTGGTGAGCTAGTGGACTCGAGCTTGGTTTCTCGTTACCTCACAACATCGAAGCGTGTATTGGTAGCCAGCCCTGAGTATTTAGAACAGTTCGGTGAAATCTCTTCACCCGATGACCTTAAGCCTCCATTTAGGATGATTGAGGTCGTGAACAAGGCGGCACGTCTACCTAAGTGGCATTTGCAATTAGAAGGCGGTGAGTCGATTTTGATCGATCTACCGTGTCAGTTGCGGGTGAATACCATCACGGCATGCCTAACAGCGTGTGTGGATGGGCTCGGCTTGGCGGTGCTTCCTGAATTCATTTGTCGGGAACACTTCAAGACAGGTAAGCTGATTCGCTTGTTACCTGAATATGAGATGCCAGAAGTTTCAGTAAGCCTAGTGTATGCAGACAGACAGTTGATGCCGAAACGTAAGAAGGTCTTTATCGACTATCTACTGACTGCTTTTCAAAATAGGAAGCACAAGTAACGGGCTGAACATTAGCGGTTAAATAAGTGCTTAAGCTTCCTATTATTCGTTTTTGTCTAAACCGTATCGAAGCTAACTATGATTGGGCTGCCAGTCGACGACTTGCCCATTCGCCAATATAGCTTTGACCGATAGGGCAGCAATATCGATACCGTTGTAACGAAATGCCTTGTTAGAGAAGTTGGCAATGATCTTACTCCCGTCACTGAACTCGGTTTGTTGAACTTCGCCGCTTTTGTCTAACCATATGAAATCGACTAATTGTTTATCCCATAGCTGCTCATGTATTGGCTCAAATCCATCTTGATAGTGCTTCAAAGCCTTAAGCCTTGGACTTGAGCTCGATAACGCTTCATCTCGTGTTAAGTGAACCATGGCTGGCGTGTTGTAAAGCATGGCAGTCAAATCACGATGGGCTTTCACATTGGTGAATTTCAAGCTGTCTGAATGCCAGTGGTGTGTGTTAATCACTTCGTCGTGAAATACGGTTTGGTATAGTGGAATTCGGTATTGAGGCGAAAACAGCAATGACTTGTAGGGTTCTTTGACCTTAGCTGACTTGAAGAAAAAGTCAGGTTTATGGTCTGGATACCAACGACCCAAGTAATAAGGTGATTGTAGGTCTTCTTTCATCTCTTTGTCTGACCAACCAAAGCCGACCGTTTCTAAGCCGTGTGCAAAAGCGATGCCTTTTGTCGTCAGGCTATTACCATCTTCAGAACCAAGCACCAAATCGGGTTGATCGCTTAACCACTGCATTCGGTTATTGAAGGCAGAAAGCATATCCGTCTCACTGCTATTATCGCTGTAGTCCTCACGCGCCATCGCAGTCGCATCAACATCTAGGAACAGGCTATTGAAGTGACCAAAACGCATGATGTCTACGGCGCGCTGTTTTACATAATCCAAATGGCAATTCGGGTTCAAGTAAAAACCGTTTCCTCGAAACCCTTTTTTTAGGCTGCCATCCGCCATTTCAATCGCACAACTTTCACGCATCGGTTTTGGTAATTGGGCGGTTAGCCAGTTGTCATTGAGCTTCGCAGGGATGGCTGTGTTGTAGGAGTCATAGGTTCCAACCAGATAACCAGATTGCTTAGCCAGTTCTACTGCATTCGGTTGATAGAATGCTGGCATCCAGTTATCAAAACCTAACCAAAGCTTATTCAAGCCCGCTTTGTTTAGATTGTTGACCATGCCTGATGACAAGGCTTGTCCCCAAGTATCCGGTGCATTGAGATAAGAAGAGGCATGCTTAATCAACCAGCTTTTCTTGCTCTGAGCAGCGGTGTGTTGAGCTTTTATGGTGTTATCAGACAGTGTTGGCGTTGCAACAGGATACAAGCTTTGTAATGACTGGTTAATAGAGTCCAACAACAGTTGTTTGTGATACTGGCTAAACCAATCTTTGCCTTTAGACAGAGGGGATAACTCACGCTTCGCTTCACTTGAAATGTTTAATTGTGAGTCCTCTAGATACCAAGCGTTTAATCCCCACCAGTCGCTCACATCTTGGATACTCAAAGGGTCTTTACCAAACAAGTAGACGTGGCTTGCGCCGATTAGCTTATTCACATCTGGGTTACGCTTTTGCTTTTCGACAAGCGATTCAGAGAGACCATTCTCAATACGCCAATCACGGTATAGTTTAGCGCCATCTAACCAAGAACCTCCAAGTGTTATCCGAACCGTAAAAGGCTGTGATTGATTCAGCGTTGTAAATTGGTGTGAAGCGCTCATATCAATCTTGGTTTTCTCATCAGAGGACGTATCCGACGATACATCAGAAAAGAACAATTGGTTGTTTGTCGGGTTAATCAACTGATAACTGATGAATTGATCATTCTGTTGTACCGTCCAAAATGGCATTTTTAAGTCTTGAGTGGTGTTACTTCCTGAATGGTTGTCGACTAGATAACTACCCCAAAGCTTGTTATTTGTAGGTACACGCATGCCTTCGCTAAAAGGAAGAAATAGGGTCTGAGTTTGTTGTTCTGCAAGATCAAACCACGCCAACTCTACGGGCTGGTTACGTTTCACCTGTATATTTGAAGGGAAGCTGAACTGAAAAGTGAGTTGATCTTGATTTAGTTCTGCCTCAATGTTTATCCCACTAGGTACTAAGGTCCAAGTTGCGGTCTTTGCTGAGTTAGTTTTATCGGAAAGACCAATGACTAGATTCGTCACTTTCTGTGGTTGGTTATCAACGGTGAGAGCGCCGCTGTTAACGCTTAAGCCGTTCCAATCTATCTCTAAAGTATTCGATGAAATAGAGACTGTATTGCTGGTAGTGGTGTTAGCGCTAACGCTGCTATTACTGGTGAGCGTTATTTGGCTCGCTTGTGCATTGGATGAAAACAGACAAGCTGTTGTTAAAGCTACAATGGCACAAGTAGAAAGATTGAGTGGGTGACGTACGCTGAGCATATCTAGATTCCGTAAAGGGTAAGTACGGTTATTACACCCAAGTAGCGCTAGTGCTTTGTCACCTATATGTCTCTATTTTCTGCATTACCTAGTTTCTAATCTTCTTCTGAAAGCATTCCATTAGAAAGGCACCGTGACACGCTGCACATATTGGACTTCAATCGTACCTTGGTATTCAAACATTTCAACCGAAGCACTCAAGTGTTTAGCATTAGTCCCTAGTGGGCTTTCTGTGGGAACGGGTGCTTGCGCTGTCTTGATTGGCACTTTGTAGCCTAACAGGTTGTAGTTCTCATCGAACCATTGCCAACTCACATTGGCGTTAGGGCAGTTGTCGATCACCTTCGGTGGCGTGATCACGATATGTGGTTCGCTGAGTTTACTTTCGAGTGTTAACCATCGCTTGCTGTTGTCTAAAGCGACAACAATAGGATAGTGGTTCGAACCTATCCTTAGTTGATAAACACCAGATTCGGGTTTGATAAACATTTCACCGGTCTCAATCTCTTGATACTCATTGTTAGAAGCGAGTTGTCCATCGAGAAGGACTTTACCTTTAGGGGAGACCAGAGAGATAGGTTGTGTTTGGGTTTTCATGTCTTCACTGAGTTGTTCTGCAGCGACTTTGATTTGATAACCTTGCGATGAAAGGCCGTAGCGTCGAATGAAGCTAACTTGAATGTGATGTTTCGTCTCAGTGTCTTGTCTTAGTGAAGTTCCGCATTGAGTTTGGCTCAGTATCTCTTGTTTAACTGGCAACCAAAGCTCACTATCGAGTGTTTGTTGATCGAGTGCGATTTGTAGCTCTTGCCACGCAACTTGAGGTTGACCATCAAGCAACGATTGATAGGTGTGCTGCAATAGCGTGTCAGTAAACCAAGCCGCATGACTTGCGAGCGGCAATGTGCAGATCAGTGCGGCTAACGAAGTAACTTTCATTATGATTCCCCGGCCAAGCGGTAACCAACGCCGCGATGTGTTTCGATATTCAATGTTGGCAGCTTCTGGCGTAAGCGCAGTATGTGATTATCAATAGTTCGGGTACTAGGAAAGGCCTGATACCCCCAAATTTTATTGAGTAATTCATCTCGGTGAAACACACGACTTTGGTTCTGAACAAACAGTACCAATAGCTGAAACTCCTTAGGTTTCAACGTGATTGGGCTTTCATCCAGATAAGCGATCCGTTCCGACAAGTTGATCTGGATATTTGCGTAATTTAAGAGGCTCACACCTAGCGGACGAAGCTGGGTAATGACTCGAGCGAGCAATTCGTCGTTCGAAAATGGCTTAGTCACGTAATCTTTCGCACCCGCCATTAAGCCTTCTACGCGTTGCTGGACTTCCACTTTAGCGGTTAACACAATCACAGGAAGCGCTTTGAGGAGTAGCCAGTTCGGCAGGTGTCGCAAGCTGTCACCGTCTTCGAGTTGTCGATCCAGTATCACTAGATCGGCGCGGAACCATTGCTGACTGGCACTCTCTGAATCCTTCTCCCAAAGGCATTGGTAACCATTGGATTCAAAGAAGCTGACGAGGCCTTGTCCAAGCAGTTGGTCGTCTTCAATCAGCAGTAGGGTGTTCATAAGCAATTTCCAGAATACATCGGGTTGGGTTACGAAGAATAATGAGACGGCCATTCGCTTGTTTCATCAAGTGTTCGACAATAGTCAGGCCAATGCCCATGTTGTCTTGTCTGTGATTGATATTCGGTGTTGCTCGAGATACAAACCGTTGCAGAAAAGAAGGGAAGTGACCTTCGTCTTGCACCTCAATCCTGAGCTTATCAGCGAGTTCTACCTTGACCAAAACCTCACCTATACCGTGCTGTTTAGCGTTCTTAATCAAGTTATCTAAGCAGATGGTTAGCCAGTAATACGGTAGGTTAAGTTCAGCATCACTTGAATCACATTGATACTCGATATTGTGCTTTTCACATACATGATCGAGCCACTCTTCTAATGATGCATTTTGCTTCAACAAAGGCTCTGACTGATCCGAACTTAGATACACTTTGCTGTTTTCGGTGAGTTGAGAGAGCCTTTGATAGTCAGAGATTAAACGCCAAACCGCACTTTGAGTTTCATCAGAAAACTCATCGTAGCGATTTCTAAACATTTCGACGGTTAGACCTAGGCTAGTAATGGGCGTGCGCAGTTCATGAGTAAGAAGCTGTAAAACGAACTGCCTCTCTTTTCGTTGTTTTGTTCTTAGGTATAAGACTCTACCGAGTCCGGAAAGCAACGTTAACAGCAATGTAAAGATCAAGGTTTTCATGATCAGATTGTCATTGCTAGGCTCGCTTAAGCACACGTTGCTGTAACGAAAAGTACAGGTTTCACCCGTCAAAGATACCTCTTGCCGCTCTGCAATAGGTTGCCAAACATCTAAGGGAATGGCTTTCCAGCCTTGCTCGCCACTTAACCAAAGCACATCGTCCTGTTGCCAAGCTCGGTATCCACTGAGCAGTGCTTCTCTGCCTTGTGCACTTAGGTTTTCTAGCTTGCTATATAAAGGATGCTGAGGGTTGGTAAGACTCAAAAATGGGCGTATCTGCTCGGTCACATCTGGGTAAGCGGCTAAATAACGATCAGCAAAACTGCCACCTGCAGGGTGTCGTTTGGAGTGTGCTGCAAACCAAATGGAATCCAATGCTTGTTGCTGACACAAAGCGAGCTCAAACTCGATGGCGTCATCTAATGAAGGGTTATTGCTTTCAATCGCTCGGCAGTGATCTTGTATTGACGCTAACGCTGCGATGTCGTCCCAACTGAATTGGTTGAAATCAGGATAGCGGCTACGTTCATGAAGCAGAACTTTCGGATACTGAGCCAACTCTTGTTGAGATACTAGGATTGGGGATGATTGCCAGCTCAGTTGATACAGGGTTTGCCACTTATCTTGCAAACTTTGGGCATTGGCTAGAGTTGGGAGCCAAAAGATCAAGCCAAGGGCTAAGGTAAACCTGCGCATCCAATCATTCTCGTTAAAAGTCGTGGGGCGAGTCTAAAGAGTTTTGGACGTGATTTGTAACCTGAATGTCAACAAGTGTTCCTTTAACAACAAATTGTCGAGTGGGTCATGTTTTAAAATAATAAATTAAAAATACAGTAAGTATCATTTGAATGGATTAAACTAGATAATTGTGTACTTATTGTCATTTTTGGGCGGATGGAGGGGACTATACTGGGCTCATACCTAATCAGAGGAACCACCATGAAAACACTCATTAAATCAGTATTGGCACTTAGTATCTTAACAGCTGGCTCGGCTCAGGCATTCGAACTAACGAGTAATGATATTCAAGAAGGTCACCCAATGGCGAAGACGTTTGAATATTCAAGTTGGGGCTGTGATGGCGAGAACTTGTCACCGCAGTTGATGTGGAAAGATGCTCCAGCAGGAACCAAAAGCTTTGCAATCACGGCTTATGATCCAGATGCACCAACTGAAAGTGGTTTCTGGCACTGGGTGGCGTTTGATATTCCAGCAACAGTGAGCGAGCTACCTCGCGGTGTCGATATCTCTAAAGTGGGTGGCAAAGAAGGCCGCATCGATTATGGAACGGTAGGTTTCGGTGGCGCTTGTCCTCCAGAAAAAGATGGTATGCACCGTTATCAATTCACGGTTTGGGCATTGCCAACGGATAAGCTCAACCTAGACGAAAACACGCCATCGGCTGTGGTTGGATTCACGTTGAACAGCATGGCTTTAGACAAAGCGAAACTGACGGCAACTTATACACGCTAATAGCTTATGTACGTTAAAAGCTTATACACCTACATAATAAGCAAATAAGCAAATAAGCAAATAAGCAAATAAGGGGATGAGATGAATCATCAATATCAAGTGACGATCTTTCGTGCAGAGCAGTTACAAAAACTGCGTAATGTGAGGATACTATCCCCTAGTATTATTCAGATCATTACAGGCAGTAAGCGCCTGTTTTGGAAAGACTCAGCGGCAGAACTCTCACATTCTGAGCTGCTGTTGTGTGAGGCATCAGCGTCATTGAGTTTTGAGAACATGCCCCACAAAGGACGTTTCCTTTCGCGTGTATTCAGTTTTCATTTCCAACCGACGCAAGCAATGCTCGATCTCAGTGAGGATCGAGCAAATGAACTGGATTTACCCACCGTGGAAGCAGAGCGAGGTTTGCAAGATTCTCTCAATGCGTTGTTTTCGTTTGATCGTCAGAGCATGAGTGAACAAACCCAACAATTTTGGTTGCAGGGTTTGTATCAGCAATTAGCCGAGAAGGGCGTGTTGCATCGATTGTTTATTAGCTCAAACGTTTCGTTTAGCCAGAAACTTAGCCACTACCTTTCGCATTCACCGGACGAGAAACATCCGTTAGAGTCGGTAGCAGAGCGCTTTGCGATGAGTCGCGCCACGCTTATCCGAAAGCTCAAACTGGAAGGTATGCAATATCGTGAGGTGTTGGCTGAAGTTCGGTTGAGTCACGCACTTTATCTGATGCAAAACGGACAGCAGAATGTGGCGATGTTGGCTCAGTCTTGCGGTTACCAATCGGAAGGACGTTTTAGTCAGCGCTTTAAAGGAAAATTTGGTTTATCGCCTAGTGAATACATCAAGACAGTGGTGAGCAATTAAGTCGCAAGGCGTATCGAGCAAAGCAAGCCTAGTTAATTACAGGTCATTGAATAATGGTATAAATACCGTTTTAATAGGTTCAAAACCAAATGTTTGTACGAGCGCAGATTGCTGAGTACCAGAGATGATGGCGCTATACCAGAGAAGGTCACCCATGACTGATTTGAACCCAAAAAGTGAATTAAATATAGAGAAGATCACCAACGATTTCCCGTTGTTAAGACAACTTATAGCGCTAGAAGAAGTGAGTTGGTTTAACCCAAACATCACGACGTTAGAGCAAGGTTTGCCCTATGTGGGATTAAGTGAAGAGGACATTCAAGATGCAAGCGTCCGATTACAAAGGTTTGCCCCTTATCTGGCGAAGGCATTCCCTGAAACACAAGCGACCAATGGCATCATCGAGTCTGAGCTTGTTGACATTCCATCTATGAAATCAGTATTGCAAGCGCATTATCAGCAGCCTATCAAAGGGCGTTTGATGATGAAAAAAGACAGTCACTTGCCGATTTCAGGTTCAATCAAAGCCCGTGGTGGCATTTATGAAGTACTAACGCATGCCGAGAAGCTTTCCATTAAAGCTGGGTTACTGTGTGAGAGCGATGACTACAGTAAGTTGCTCGAACCTGAATTTCGTAACTTCTTCCAACAATACAGCATTGCGGTAGGATCTACGGGTAACTTAGGCATGTCGATTGGCATCATGAGTGCCAAGTTAGGCTTTACAGTGTCGGTTCACATGCCTGCTGATGCGAGAGCGTGGAAGAAAAACAAACTGCGTGAGCATGGTGTCAACGTCGTTGAGTATGAACAAGATTATGGTGTTGCGGTAGAGCAAGGGCGCAAAGAAGCAGAACAAGATTCACGATGCTTTTTCATTGATGATGAAAACTCTCAAACTCTATTTCTTGGTTACTCGGTGGCAGGACAAAGGCTCAAACAGCAATTTGATCAGCAACAGATTGTCGTCGACAAAGAACACCCACTGTTCGTTTACTTGCCATGTGGAGTCGGTGGCGGCACCGGTGGTGTGGCATTTGGCTTGAAGATGGCTTTTGGTGACCATGTACACTGTATTTTTGCTGAGCCGACCCATTCGCCTTGTATGTTGTTGGGTGTCCATACCGGCTTGCATGACGAAATCGCAGTCCAAGATCTCGGTATTGATAATCTAACCGCAGCAGACGGCTTGGCGGTGGGTCGGGCTTCAGGTTTTGTGGGGCGCGCGATGGAGCGTTTACTTGATGGTTATTACACATTAACCGATGAACGCATGTACCAATTGTTAGGCGAACTGAACCAAGCAGAGAGCATTCAACTTGAGCCTTCTGCACTAGCAGGTATGCCGGGTGCGATTCATGTTGAACAAAATAGTGAATACCTTACTCGTCTAGAAATTGATGAGTCGACGCTAGCGAATGCAACACACCTTGTGTGGGCGACAGGCGGAGGCATGGTGCCACCACAAGAAATGGCAGCCTACTTAGCGAAGTCATCGGCTTAACCCTGAATCTTTTATCGTTTAATTGTTTGTAAATATCAGTTGTTGCAAATATAAGCTGCTAAAAAGATAAGTCATGATAGAAGAGTGTTGTTTATAGCTTGAACACACTCTTTCTCACCTCTAAATCCCACCGTAATTCAAACAATAATTTGCGCAGATCGTTATCCAAAACACACATTTTATAAATTAAGCTTCTTAGATGTTCTAACTATCAGTTAGGTTGAGTGGCATTCAACTTGATAGGGATTGAGCAATGCAGACGGACAAAGTGATACAGACAAGACATATAAACACACCAGAAAAATTACTACAGCGTTTAGATGCGATTGGGGAGTCTTTGGAAGCATCGGGTAAGGCTCATGCTTTACTGGGATTGGGCTCGGTAGGTATTGAAACAGAACGACTTGATCAGTATTCAGATGTCGATTTTTTCGCGATAGTACAAACGGGGCATAAGCAGTATTTCTTAGACAGCTTGCATTGGCTCTCAGACATTCACCCAATCGACTACGCGGTGAGAAATACCGTCGATGGCTATAAAGTCCTGTACGCTGACGGAATCTTTTGCGAATTTGCGGTGTTTGAATCCCACGAGTTAGCGCATATTCCATTTGCTGAAGGGCGCATTGTTTGGCAGCAACCTGAATTTGATACTCAGTGCTGTATCCCACCAGTAAAAGGGGAGGCAGATACTAACTCCGAAGAGTGGATCATTGGTGAGGCTCTAACCAATCTTTATGTCGGCATGTCTCGTTATAATCGAGGCGAAAAGCTGTCGGGCAGTCGGTTCGTTCAATCTTACGCACTTGATCGTTTGATCGATCTTGTGGATCAAACTGAGCATTCTGAGCCTGAATTCGTTGATGAATTTATGTCGGATAGAAGGCTAGAAGCACGCTTTCCTAAGTTTGCTCAATTGCTACCAACCTTTACCCAAGGTTACGAGCGCACGGCTGAATCGGCACTTGCCCAACTAGCGTTCCTCAACACCCACTTCACAGTTAACCAAGCCATGTGTGACCGAATCACTGAACTGTGTTCCAGTAAAGATTAAGCCTATAACCTGTTAATCTTAAGACCTATTTTCTTGGTGCGCGTAAATAACAGTTGTCGCTCGTCTGTATTGTTGATAGGTTTTAACCATGAAATTTAATTCTGCTTCAACTTCAATTTTCTTTTGGTGGTGCTCTCAATAGAGCAGCACGGAATACTTACATTCTTTAGCTGCTGGACGGTAGCTAAGAATGTCATCAAAAATGTCGCCTCTTTTTATCTCCAGTAGCCTTTTTAACTTGGAGATACACCATGAATACCAACTCAAACAGCCATACCGACAACAATAATATTGGCAGTAAGAACAATACCAACAAGCCTGAAATCACTCTGACTGGCGATAGAGCTACTGGGCCTTTGCATTTGGGTCATTACGTCGGTTCACTTAAACAAAGAGTCTCTTTGCAGCATATTCACGACCAAACGATATTGGTCGCTGACATGCAAGGGCTTACCGACAACGCCCATAATCCTTCGAAGGTTTCTTCCAACATTCTTAATGTGGTCGCTGATTATCTTGCGGTGGGTATTGACCCGACCAAGACCACGATTTGCCTACAATCACAGTTACCTGTGTTGGCTGAGCTCACCATGTTCTATAGCAACCTTGTGTCTATCGCTCGTTTGGAACGTAACCCAACCGTTAAAAGTGAGATTCAGAACAAAGAGTTTGGCCGTTCAATTCCAGCAGGCTTTCTCACTTATCCAATCTCACAAGCGGCTGATATCACCGCTTTCAACGCAACGTTGATTCCTGTCGGTGACGACCAACTGCCGATGTTAGAACAAACCAATGAGATAGTGAGAAAAATAAACTCTCTAGCTGGCAAATCAATTCTGAATGAGTGCAAACCACTGCTTAGCAATGCCTCTCGTCTCCCAAGCACGGATGGCAAAAACAAAATGTCAAAGTCGATGGGAAATGCGATTAATTTAGGTGCGACAGAGAAAGAGATCAGAGCCGCAGTCAAATCTATGTATACCGACCCAAACCATCTAAGAATTGAAGATCCTGGCAAAGTAGAAGGGAACATCGTTTTCACCTATCTCGATGCATTCCACACTGACGCTCACTACGTCAATGAACTAAAAGATCACTACCGCAGAGGCGGGTTAGGGGACGGGCAGACTAAGAAAGTGTTGGAAGAGTGCTTACAAGAGATGATCCGACCGATTAGATCGCGCAGAGCTGAATTGTTAGATGATAAAGCACAGCTCATTGATATTTTGCGCAAAGGAACTCAGGTATCGAGAGAAAGAACAGAGACCGTATTGTTTGATGTTAAAGAGCTATTTGGTCTGAACATCTTGTAAGCCTTCTGATTAATCTAAAAAGGGAGCGCAATCGGTGCTCTCTTTAATCACTAAAGTGAGAAGTAGGGCTGCTTGCTTATCTTGTGTTGGCACGTCCAACATTAGAGTATGTGGCTTAGCGTTAATTAGCACTTAGTATGCAATATTCAGTAACGACGAAACAAGGATGATTAAATTGGAAATCAGTCATTTAGATCACTTGGTGTTAACCGTTAAAGACTTAACCGTGACGGTGGATTTTTATCAGCGCGTGTTAGGCATGAAACCCATCCAATTCGGTGAAGGCCGCTTGGCGTTGTCGTTCGGCAATCAAAAGATAAACCTTCACCAATTCGGTAATGAGTTCGAACCAAAGGCTAGATGTGTGCAAGTCGGCGGTGCGGATCTATGTTTTATATCTAACACGCCTCTCGTTGAAGTTATTGAGCTCGTTGAGAGCCAAGGCGTTGTAATAGAGGAAGGCCCAATAGCTAGAACAGGTGCGATGGGAAAGATTCAATCTATTTATATTCGAGACCCTGACGGTAACTTGATTGAGATTTCAAATTACTAGATTTGAGTCTTAAATTGCTTCCGCTTACGATCGCCTTAATCCTTAATCTCTGGCACTGGATATGGGAATTCAAATAAACTACAATCGAACAATGTTTTATTGAAGTCATATTTATCATTATGGTGAGACACTTACTCACATTCATCGTTAGCCTGTTTTTTTTAACCGCTTGCTCTTCAACGAGTAATAATCAGCTAGACGACAATACATTGAGCAACGAAGACGCAATGTCGAAAAGCTTGGAAGAAGAGAGTAATATCGATGTCGCAATTGATACAAGTGCTGAGACCAACGTTGAACCTTCCCATGAATCGTTCGTTAATCATCAACCAATAACTGATCATGAATCAAACTCAAACCTTGATTCAAATAAAGACACGATAACTCGCGCCAATGCAGAGCCAGAATCTGTGGAACCCTCTCAAATAGCAGCGACGGAAACAACTGAAAGCGATGCTAACAGTAGCGGTGAAAAAGGCATCGGAAGCTATTTTATTCGTCATAACCAACCGACTAAGACCGTGATTAAATCACTAGAGGGCGTGACAGATGCATTAAACGTCATGACGTTTGGGATATTTGCCACCGGTAATGGTTAAACCGTTAACCAAGAACACCAATCTAATAGATAGAATGAGACGTGAAGGCGAGCCAAGTGGTTCGCCTTTTTGATCTTACAAACCTTGTCGTTGTTGCATTTTATATGCATTGATCGCTTATCAAGCCGCTGAGTCAGGGGACAGTTAACAAAGTAGGAAATTACTCGTTCTGGAAGGGAGTAGCCGTATTTACTGTGTTTGACTTGTTCTATACATCGAGGGTTCTAATACTCATCCCAAAGTAAGCAATGAAATCTAATCTTACAAAGACAACTCTTATACTCACTTGTGAGCATAGTAATATATTTGCCGCTACATCCGGTGTTTAGGTTTTATTATCAATATTCTAGGGAAGAAATATGAACAACAAGAGTGTGTTTTTAAGCGTCGCGATGGTGATGTTATCTGCTCAAGCAAATGCATCTGACGTAATCCATGAAGCTGTCTCAGATGGTGTTATCGCAAAACAAAGAGCGAAGCTTTCTGAAAATACCCAAGGGCAAGGTTTTGGCCCGCAAGCCCCACGAGATTTGGGTTCATTGAAAGGAACAAATACCAGACTGTTTTCGGATGCACCAGATTCAACAGCCATGAATTTATGTAATATTCACTTCCATAAAAACGCTGAGCACAAAGGTGGTGAGTTTACCCAATACGCTGGTAATGGTGATGGAAAGGGCTTCCAAAGTGGCTTTAAGTACACTGGTAAGTTGAGTTCAGCTGAGCTGAAACCATTTGAGGGCAAGGTTTGTCCGAGCGATCATGGCTCTTTGCATTCCGGCGACACCATTGAAGTTCACTATGTTTATTCAACGGCGCAAGTTGAACCGGGTGAAACACTGGGCGCTTGTTTTAACGATGCAATTACCAACCCGCAACTGCGTGTAGAAACCCAAGTTTATGTATTAGTAAATGATGACAAAGCACTCGATTTCGAAGCATTGACTAAGCACTCTAAAGTGGATGGTTTGCACCAAGCAACCAACATTCCACAAAATACGGGTTCAGCGATTCAATATGCAGGTTCTACAACGGGTCCTGGTTACAATGAGAAAGGTTCACCTTTCCAAGTAACATGGAGCGTTAGACCACAAGTCGCGAAAGTAAATATCGCGACAGTGGGTAGCTGGTGTGAAGGTAATGACTTTAACGAAGACCACGCCCACGGTGTAAGAAATATAGTCGTAAACCCAGAGTTACTGTCTCCAATCGCTAACTAATCTTGTCACGTTGATTTTCTATCATTGTTTTCGAAGGCGAGCCTCTAGGTTCGCCTTTTTTGTGTCTTAACGAAAAACACTTTGGTGACTGGTTCAAGTTCAAGTTTAAGTTTATGTTTGGGGCTGGTGGGGCTGGTGGGGAAATTACGTGTCACACTTATTCAAAACATGAGTTGTGTTAAACGCGCTTAGTCAAAAATGTTCTTTACCCGAATCGAAACTCCATGATACGTTCATGATCAATTATGTTCGGTTATAGATAAGGACAGTCTAATGTCACTAGAAGGTGCGATTACATTCTTTATTGCCATGTTTATATTTGGTATTACTCCGGGGCCTGGCGTATTTGCCATTTTAGCTCGAGGCATGGTTAATGGTTGGCGAAAGTGCATCACGCTATCGTTAGGTATGATTTGCAGTGACCTTATTTATCTTGCGCTTGCCTGTTTTGGCCTAGCGACGATTGCTGAGAACTGGTCGTTTGCTTTTGAGGTGATTCGTTACCTTGGTGCTGCTTATCTGATTTACTTGGGCTACAAGATGTTTAAGAGCCTACCTGAAGTGCAAGGTTCAGCGGAGCTCGCTGCCAAACAAAGTCAGAAATCAGAACTCGCTAGTTTCGCGCAAGGCTTTTTGATTTCAGCCTCAAACCCGAAAGTGATTCTGTTCTATATTTCATTCTTGCCGACGTTCATTGACCTGACGGTTTTACGTTCACAAGATATCGTCTTGGTTTCTGTTTTAGCGGCGGTTGCTCTGATGTCCGGTTTAATGCTGATTGCGATGGGGGCTGGCAGAATGGCGAGTTTACTTAAAACGCCACGCGCACATAAACGACTAAATCAAAGTGCTGGTGGAATAATGATTGTGGCTGGTTCATATTTGGCGATAAACAGATAAATACAGTCCAATTTAAAAAGAAAAAGCGCGTTATTGCCTAGTGGCAGTAACGCGCTTTTTTGTATTTACTTTCCGGTGTGGTATTGGCTTACAAGTCCAGTATTATCGAATTACTGCGTTAATTGAAGGCAGTAAATCGCGCTTCTTAATCACGTATCGTAAGCGAATTAACATCAGCGTCGCTGAAACGCTCAAGCCCGTTAGAATACCAATACAAAAGCCTTCTTCACCCATTGCTGGAACAATGTGGTCTGTTAGCCCGAGCACCATGCCCAGTGGTAATGCTAAGCCCCAGTATGAAGCGATGGCTAACATTATCGGGATCTGAGTATCTTTATAGCCACGTAATGCGCCGTTAGCAGAGGTTTGCAGAGCATCACTGAATTGATACATAGCAGTAAAGGTCAACAATACCGCTGCCGTTGCGCTTATCGCAGGATCGGTAGTGTAAAGCCTGATGATCCACTCAGGGAACAAAAGGAACATCGCAACTGAAAGCAATGAAATTAACGCTGCAACTAAGATACCGACTTTACTGCGTTCAATTGCACCTAGTTCGTCTTTCTCACCCAAAGCATGTCCAACACGAATCGTAATGCCAAACGAAATACTCATTGGAATCACGTAAGTTAGGCTCGAGATGTTAAGTGCAATTTGTGCGGCTGCTACGTTCTCTGCACCAATACGACCAATCATCAGTGCGATTACCGCAAAGATACTGCCACATACAGCGATGTTCATCCCGATAGGTAAACCTAATCTTAGAAGGTGAAGCATCTCTTTTGCTTTTGGTTTAGCGTCTGCAAAACTAATAATGGTTTTGTAGTGGTGATGACCTTTAATGTAGGAATACAGCATTCCTGACATTAACCAATAAACCAAGCTTGTCGCCCAGCCACAACCCACAGCACCCATTTCAGGGAAGCCGAACTTACCGTAGATAAGCACGTAGTTGACCGGAATGTTCACCAACAAACCAACTACCGAAATGATCATTGGTACTTTGGTGTTGTTCATACCCTCACAGAAACCATTCAAGGTGTAGAACAGAGCAATACCTGGAACACCGAAGGCGAGGGCAAACGCATAGTCACTACCGATTGGAATGATCTCAGCGGCTACACCAATCCATTCTAAGATCGGTTTCGCACTCACTAAATAAGCGATAAGTAATACGCTAGCAATTAATGCCAACCAAACCATCTGGAAGAATTCAACAGAG
This sequence comes from Vibrio tasmaniensis 1F-187, assembly GCF_000272405.2. GTDB lineage: Bacteria > Pseudomonadota > Gammaproteobacteria > Enterobacterales > Vibrionaceae > Vibrio > Vibrio tasmaniensis_A. Next base: position 575 of record NZ_AJZM02000221.1, on the reverse strand, counting down.
ATACTTTGAAAGTCGCGTGCACCGCGGTGGTAAGCAACAACGGGTGTTAAGGCCATAATCACACCACGTAGTAGCAGCAATACAGGAATCCAAAGGCTTGTGCCGAGTGCAATAGCGGCGAGGTCGGCAGGGCTTACTTGGCCAGCCATTGTCGTATCGACAAATCCCATCGCTTGGGTCGCTATTTGAGTCAAAATGATTGGAACCGAAAGATGCATAAGTGCACCCGATTCAAGAGTAAAAGGACGAAGTTTCGTTAGCATGGAAGTTCACAACACCAATATAAATACACGAATGATGGCAGGATGGCCGGTGTGCATTTTAGGATGTGCCCCGTTGGGCGGGCGACAATATATACACCTTACCGTATAGGGTCAAGCATTGGATTTACAGGGGCTAATTTGCTCTGGAAGAACGCCAGATTTACATGGTGTTAGATACTGTTTCTATGTACATAACCTGATGATTTTAATGTGAATCATACTAGATAGAAAGTTTCTATATTTGCTTGTTGAATTTCAATGCGCACATCATAAGTCACTGTTATAGATGAAGGCTTTGTTGCGTAATTAAAT
>NZ_AJZM02000220.1 GCF_000272405.2 Vibrio tasmaniensis 1F-187 | reverse complement strand
AGTCTTACTGGAGCAGATCACTATTCACGTAAGCCTCTATGTATCTATGTATCTATGTATCTAAGTAGGCAAGTAGGCAAGGGCAGGCGTGGCTTCTTTAAGCGAGCTGGGATTTGATGCTAAATCTGTAAATAACAAAAAATTGTCATTAATATAATTAATGATAATTTCAGTTAATCGTTACATCTCCATATACTCTCTCCATCGAAACGAAACATCGAAGCCAGTCTTCGAAACGCACAGAATTAAAAACGAATTTGGAGTAAGTTATGAAAATGAATCACGTAGGCATCATGGTGGGTGACATGGATCAAGCAGTCGAGTTTTACACGAAAGCGCTGGGTCTAAGAATCGTAATGAACAACACTAAAGTGATGGAAGAGCGCGAATCAGCAATCGGCCGTATGTGTATCGCTGTGTTCGGTGAAGGCTTTAAAGGCTTCAACATTGCACACCTAGTAACTTCTGATGGTATTGGTGTTGAGCTGTTCGAAATGAAAGATCGCCAAGAGCGTCACGAAGTTGATTTCTCTCGCCTAGGTATCTTCCACTTCTGTCTGCAACTTCCAAAAGAGCAGTTTCATTCAGCTATTAAGCGTGTTGAAGAGTATGGCGGTAAGGTTCGTATGGACATCATGCGTTACCACCCAGAAGACGAACTAAAACAAGCGCAAATGGTTTATCTAGAAGACCCGTTTGGCAACCTATTCGAATTCTACTCGCACACATACGAAGACACGTACGCGACTGATTACGAGTAATCGCGTTACCTGCCTGTCATAAGGTAGAAAACCGAAACACCCCCTAAAGAGGATTGGTAGAGATACCAATCCTTTTTTGTTTTTGGATGTTTGGTTGAGTGACTTATCTATATGAAGTGATTAAGAAAGGTACAGATTTAAGGCGTTGCTAAAGTTGACGTTTTGAAGATAAAACCTTTCATGAATATGACGGAAGAAAACGTAGTTTATGGAAATATTGCGGGCTCATACCGAATGGTAGCCTTGATTGAGCTGAGACTATACTCAGCTCAATATTGCTAACCAACAACAACGAAAATAGAGAAACATGCAGAGATTAGCGTTCCCAAATCACATGAAAAAACTACATATCATCTTTACCGCTCTTATTCTTATGATATTAGCTGGATGCACCTCAACGTCGGCTGTCGGCAGTTCTAAAACAAAGGACTATGCCAAGTCACATGCTCTTGTGGGTAAAGCTTCTTGGTATGGCGATAAATTCCATGGAAAACTCACAGCAAGTGGTGAGACATACAACATGAATGCCTACACAGCGGCTCATAAAACCTTGCCCTTTGGGACGATCGTGAGAGTGACCAATACAGACAATGGCAAGTCGGTCGATGTGAAAATTAACGATCGAGGCCCTTACGTAAAAGGCCGAGTGATCGACCTTTCTCACAAGGCATTTGCACAAATAGGTAACGTTAAGCAAGGCACTGTGCCTGTCAAAATTGAGATTGTTGATGACAGCAATACCTTTAGGTATAAGCACTAACCAACTTCAAGTATTCCTTTGAATTGTCAACCACTACTATAAACGGTACTAAGAGCTAGGCCGGTACTGGTTAGTAATCAAAAGTGAAGTTGTATTCGTTAAACAGGCTCACATCTTACTAAACTTGTGAGACATAAAATGGCCTACGGTTAAGTTGGGAATATAGAATTGAGTCGCTCCGCCAGGTAAGCCTTGCGAATTACCTCTCATTTCAAGAGCTGTATTTCTTTTGGATTGTGAGCCTGTATCAATCCGGTCCATCCCTTTAAAACCGCCAAACCAAGCATAAACCGGAGATTTTAGTCTCATCTCCAATAAGTAATCCAATGAACTCCAGTTCTCTTTGATAACTGAGGTCAAACGTCCCCATTCTCTAAGAGATACGCCATTACGCTGCGCAATTTTTTTCTTTTGTTCTAGTCCTGCATCATGTTGGAAAGGGTCGGTTGGTGACCACCATGGTGAGAGTGTGGTCTCGTCTGTAATTTCACCTCGCCCTAAAGTTGGATAACCATTAAATTTATATATCGATGTCCCAGCTGGAAGGAGTTCTCTAGTGGGTTGGCCATATTGTAATTGAAAGGCATCTCTTACAAATGTTCCAGGGCCAGTTGGTATAGAGCCAACAATACTCCAGTCTAAATTATGATTTAGTATCACTTTAATACTCCTGCGCGATTCATTATAAATAATTGAATTTGCGAATCGAATAACTGTCTGAAAAATAGCTATTATTATTTGTTTACAATATCATCACCAAGTATTACCCAGCAATATCACTCAGTGTTCATATATGTTCGGTTTCAATGCAATTGACAAGTGCGTTGGAGGCATGAGTTGATTCGCTATGTCTATATTTCCCCGTCGAAAATCTACATATAGGATGAGGATGATTAGGACTAAAAATAAGTGAACTTAGGTGAATTAAGGAGATTAAAAAATCGGCTTTCAATGCTGAACCAACAAGCGACATGCTGACTTTGGAGGGTGTCACTTCTCGTAAGCGCCAGATTGGCCCTGCGGTTCAAAAGGCAATTGAGAGCTTGTAAGCAGAAAGAGAGTTTGGGAAAGGGATTGGTAGAGAACCCCCCCCTTTTTTTGATAAACTAATTAACTTGGACTTAAGGACTAAATTCACCAGTGTTTTCGTTGGCAAAATACTAATACCCGCATTGTATAAATATGGTAAAAAGTAGAGTTTGGTTGTTTATATGAAGTGTATAAATAAAAATTTCTTTTTATTTGAGTAGAAATGCATTTTCTGTTGTCCAAAACACACAATGTTTCTACCTAAAGGATTTTATTCTGTATGAGAAAACTAATAATAACTGCTCTTTGTCTTTATATATCTGGCTGTGCAACCAACGGTGCTGTCTGCATTCCTACAGGAGTTAGTATTTACTGTGGTAGTGGTGTCTAAATAAACAATATCAATAGTGGACAACCAATAGTCAATTAATCTTAAAAATTATTTCCATTAGAATTATAGCCTTGTTCGGCTCTCAACCAAAACTCAGAAAGATCTTCAAACAAGTCGTCGTTGTCTAAGATGCTTAAATGGTTTTCATCGTAACCAAGAATTTGGTCGGCGTTTAATTGAGCTGGACGCGAAAGCTGGCTTGATAGGTCAATTACGCCATCATTACTGTTGGTATTAAATAACTCCCCTGAATTGTATCCAAACGCTAAAAAGTGCGGGGTATGGTTTTTAGTCTTACTACCAAATAACTCGGCGATAAATTTTCCGTCTGGATTTAAATCTACCCAGGCTGGCATCACGATAGGGGAGTATTCAACTCCTTGCTTGGCGGATGCCACACCCCCAAACGGGGAAGATATGGTGGTGATGCTGCTGACAAAATTGCACAACTGCCCGATTTGGCACTGACGAACACTGTTTGCCACGATCAGCCCGCCCATGCTGTGTGCCACCACGTGTAATTGTTGGATCTTGTATTCCGTCACTATGGTATGCAGCAGGTTATTTAAGCCTTTCGAGCTTAAAACCAGAGATAAGCCAGAAGGGTAGTTGAATACCCATATTTGGTATTTAGATTGATCGATTTTTTCGATTAATGGAGCAAAATCTAAAGCGGTCGCATTGATACCATGTACAAATAGGATAGGGATTTTAGTTGGGTCGTATTCCGACAAAAAGTAGAGTCCAGCATTGCCTTCAAAAAAGAATGTTACTGGCTGCCACATGCCGAGCTTAGCGTTTTCTCGCTTAAAGGGCGGATCCGTTAAACTCACAACAGTGCCTATATCGACAAGATCCAATTCCACTTTCAGTAAAGAGGACAGTGAGTGATTAACAAAGGCTCTGGGCGCTTTGTTTTCGTCAATGGCGAGTGAAATTCTTACTGTAGAATTGTCTTGGTGATCGTGCAGATTAACGACACTGAATGGTTCGTCAGCTTGTAGGGTTAAATCTTGGTTTTTATCATCAAAGACAAGTAGGTAGTGTATTTTTCTAGATAGCTGCAATTGAATACTGTCGCTATCTATTATGCCGTCGTAGCCATCAACTTCGCTTTTATTGATATCTTTTATCTGTTGAATAACGACGGCTGAGCCCGACGCTGGTTCGGTCAAAATGATTTGGTACTGGTCGGTATAGGCATCAATTGCGTCTATCTCATGAGATAGATTTCTAAAATTACTGCACCCTGATAGCACTGAACTGAGTAACAATGCTGAACTGAAAAATATTGCAGTAAGTAATCGCCTCATTCTAATTTAATCCCCATATCAACAAGCTTCGTCATTCAATCAATAATTTTTATACATAAACAAACAGCATGAGTTTAATACTAGCAAGAAAACAGAGAGTTAGGTCATACGTTGTTCTTGAGCATGTATTGTCTTGGTCCGAGTTTACTTAGTTCACGCTGCTCGACCGCGGTATGGCTGATGTCGATTGTCTTTTCGATACTGATTGTCTTTCCGACCCTGATTGTTGGTATATGATTTTTACGATTCTCAATCGCTTTGATTCATGAAAATTATCGACATTAAGAAAAAAATTGAACTTTATTATTTTAGTTAAGTCGTATTGCTACGTTTACCATAACAAGACATCTGCAGTTTAGATATGATCTCAAGTCGAAACACACATCAGCTAACTCGTAGCGCACTATTATTAGTGGGTTGGGTTATCTGTTTCTGTCTCGCCAGTAATATGAGTTTTATCCAAGGCTGCAAAGTAAATTATGACAACAGTGATTCTGCTATTTCTACTGCCGTGCAGGCAAACAAGATTAGCGATGGTGGCGTTTTTATTGATGGGGCATCTCAATCCCAAGACGGCCAATCCGTCCAAAAATGTGAGTTATCAGAACATCTGATAAATTTTGATCACCACCAAGTCAATGATCAAGCAATATTCACGTACTTCATACTCGTTGTCGTCGTATTGTGGCTGCTAAGTACTGTCCCGTATTTCCCTCCCTTCACTGAGCCAATCCTCCACAAAGGTAGGCGCATCCATCTCAAGGTCTGTGTCTTTAAAGAATAAGAATAAGAGCGTTTAACTAACACTCATATTATTCATTTTTTAAGGAAAAATTAGACATGCCTAAAAGCAAAATGTCATTGCGCTTTGTTGTGCTTTGGCTATTCGTTGCGCTGTGTTCAACATTCACTGTGAACGCAAGTGCGAGCGAATCGATGACTCCTGTTACAACGGGTTGGATGCAAGACAAGTTACATCCGTATGTAGAAACGCGTTTTGTCATGACAGGACAAATTAATAAAGAAGATAAAACCGCGGCGGGTTATCTGGAAGTGAACCTTTCTGATGAATGGAAAACTTACTGGAGAAGTCCTGGCGAAGGAGGCATTGCGCCCAAAATTAAATGGGCCGACTCTAAGAACGTTTCGCAACTGCAATGGTTTTGGAAGTTTCCTCAACGCTTCAACTTGCTCGGCATAGATACGCTGGGCTACAAGCACAACATCATCTTTCCGATGAATCTTCATATTGATGATATGAACAAACCTGTTGAGCTCCATGCAGTGCTGACGATGTCTTCATGCACCACCATATGTATTCTCACGGATTTTGACATCAACTTGGTGTTTAACCCAAGTGAGATGACCGTGAATAACGACGCGATGCTTGTCTACGCAAAAGCAATGAGCGAAGTGCCGAAAGACTCACCGCTTGTAGAGGGCACATCTACGATTTGGGATGCTCACAAGTCGCAACTTCAAGTTATTGCTACACATCAAATTGGTTGGACTGCACCCGATATAATCGTGGATGGTGATTCAGATGAAATGCAAGATGCTGAATTTGGTATTCCTCACATTGAAATTGAAGGTAACCAAGCCATTGCGACTTATGACGTAAGCAGCTGGATGGGCACACCCGATCTCAACAACCAACACATTCGTGTAAGCATCAAAGACAAAGACTTCATCACAGAATACCCAGCCACCGTTACCAACGGCATAGTGGGTAATAGCTCTATGATAAGTATGGTGCTTTTGGCGCTATTAGGAGGGTTGATTCTCAATATCATGCCCTGTGTATTCCCTGTACTTGGAATGAAACTGAGTGGGGTTATTTCTGCTCAAGGCATGGCAAGAAAACAGGTTAGGTTCCAATTCCTTGCATCTGCGAGTGGCATCCTCGCATCCTTCTGGTTAATCGCCACTTTCTTGGCTGTGTTAAAAATATCAGGCAGCGTTATCGGTTGGGGAATTCAGTTCCAAAATGGTTGGTTTATCGGTGGGATGTTTATCGTCACAGCCCTTTTCAGCGCCAACATGTTAGGGCTTTTCGAGATCCGTCTTTCATCGAATACAAGTACGTGGATGGCAACCAAGGGAGACAGTAGTTACGTCGGACACTTTACTCAAGGCATGTTCGCAACGCTATTGGCTACGCCATGTTCTGCTCCATTTCTTGGGACAGCCGTTGCATTTGCTCTTGCCACGACTATCCCGACGATGTTTGGTATTTTCACCGCACTTGCCGTTGGTATGGCACTTCCATGGATCATCGTTGCTGCATTCCCATCGATAGCTTTGGCGCTGCCTAAACCAGGAGCATGGATGAACCGTGTTAAATACCTGTTCGGCGGAATGATGCTAATCACTAGCGTTTGGCTCTTTAGCTTGCTTCGACCTCATGTCCCTCAATTGTGGCTATACGCAATACTGGCGGTCAGTGTTTGCCTATTGCTTGTCAGGTTGGTTCAAGTGCATGGAATCAAGACTGCGGGTGCTGTTGCCTTGCTGCTGTTGAGTGTTATCTCTGCCTCGTTATTTGTCGAGAAGGCAACATCCAAAATTCTGCCACCAGAACCTGAGTGGGAAGCTTTGTCGACCGTAGCCATTGATGATCATGTTGCTAACGACAAAGTAGTTTTCGTTGATGTTACCGCTGATTGGTGCGTGACTTGTAAAGCAAACAAGATCGGGGTTCTCTTACAAGATCCTGTTTACAGCGTATTGACTGAAGGTGATGTAGTGCCGATGGAGGGCGATTGGACAGTCCCAAGTGATAGTGTCACGTCATACCTACAAGATCACAACCGTTTCGGTGTTCCGTTCAACATGGTTTATGGCCCTAACGCTCCGGAAGGTATTGAGCTTCCTGTCATCTTAACCAGTGATGCGGTGATGGAAGCCATTGAGAAAGCAAAAGGTGGTGACGAATGATGAGAAAAAAAGCTAAGGCAAAACCTCAGTCCAAAAAGCAGAAGTTGAGATCGGCATTACTGTATACCTTGTTCGCATTGGTCGTGGTCTTTGGTGTTGATTATTGGCGTACAAAAGACGTTCCAATGCAGAACGTTCCGCCAATGGTTGGGATGTCCTTATCCGGTAAACCGATAGATGTAATAGAGATGAGTAAGAAAGAGCCGGTATTAGTTTATTTTTGGACGACATGGTGCGTCGCCTGCAAATTTGTGACGCCAGTGGTTGATTGGTTTTCATCGAGCTATCCCGTCGTTGGTGTATCACTGACTTCGGGTAAAGATGAAAGAGTTCAACGCTATATGAATGCTAAAGGGTATAGCTACGACAACATTAATGACACTCAAGGTAAAATTACACGCGATTGGGGAATCTCCTTAACGCCAACACTCATTGTTATTAATGATGGAAAAGTAACAAGTGTTACTTCAGGAATTACTACGCCAATAGGTATCGCAGCCCGACTTTGGTTAGCTAAGTATTAATGGGAAAAATATGAAATTCATTACAAAAAGCATCATCACACTATTGGTTACTCTGGCTTTCTCTCCCGTCACTTTCGCAATGACAAAACAAGAAAAAATTGCCGAGATAACGCAAATGCTAGAAACGAACGAAGGTATTATCGATTCAGTTCACGACAGTCTAGCTGCTTACATAGATCAACAAAGTAGCTTTGATAAAACGTTAGTTGAGAGTCATGACTTTATTTATAACAACCCACATCACCCTTGGTATGGTTCCGAACATCCAAAACTGACGATCGTAAATATGACTGATTTTAGTTGCCCGTGGTGTAAAAAATTAGACCCGGTTCTTCGAAAAATAGCGGATGAGTTCCCTAATGACATCAAGGTGATAAATATTTATATCCCTCTAAAGGAGAGAGATTCGCCATTGAACTCAGCAACTTTTGGACTCAATGTCTGGAACAATGACAAAGAAAAATACAAAGCAGTTGAAGAGATGTTGATCAGTAAGCCTGGTATTCACAACGTTCGTTCGATAATGAAAGTAGCGAAGAAGAACAAAGCCACCGATTATGTTTCTTCAGACAGTGAAATAGCGATTGAAGTTGCTGAAAACTATAACTTATTTACGAGGCTGGGTGTTCGGGGTACACCAGCGATGCTAATTGATGGAACATTGCTCCCCGGCTACTTGCCATACGAAAAACTATATCCAATAGTAAAGGCTAAGCTAGAAGAGAAAAGTAAATAGAATAAATTTACGATAACTTAATTATTATCTTTGATGGATAAAAAGCCCTATTGATTAGGGCTTTCTATCATTTAAATATTAATTGTAAAAGTGGATTACAAATTAATAAACAATATACAACGCAGCTAGTCCAAATATGCCTAGAAAACTCAGAACACCACATGTCGAGTACAACAACAGTCTCATTGTTAATTCCTGATTACAAAAAATTATTAATAGTATTTACTTTTATAAATTGCCTTATGTGAAATTTAAGGGCGTGGGGTTGACAAGGTTATATTAAAATAGCACCTCCAGATAAATTATCACTTAACATTTAGTTAGAGTTCCCCATGCTGAAATAATTCCCTTTACTCTGTGTTTTTTACGAAGTAATTAGAGGTTGTTTATTTTTAATTTTTACAGGTTGATATTCCATTTTGTTTCTTGTGTGGTTGTTATTTGGGTGGGTAATACGTGAATGTAAATTGATTCATAGAGTGGGACTTAACTCGAAAAACGGAAACTAACTCGTAGAATGGAAGTTAATTTCTCTAATCTGGGTGATCAAGTTATCCTCGATTAAGTTGTTATCAACACCGTTAAATACGTTCACGTTAGTGATTAGCTTTTTCATAGTCTGCACCTTTTGGAAATGAGTGTGTGTCGCTGATGGAGTCATCATATGGGGGCAGCATTTGAAGAATGGCCATTTGGTGACAGTGATGAATTGGGTGTGTTTTTGCTATTGCTATAAGAGAAGGAAGGGGGATTTCTGTCGAATCATTAATTTGAATAATGATTATTGGTGGTGTCACAAAATGGTAAGTTTTGCTCCTTTTCGAGCGCTAAGATGTATTTCAAATCAAGGCGACTTATCAAATTAGAGAGAGACAGAATGACTAAATCAGACAAAGTTTACGGGTTCAACACACCACAACGTCTATTTGTAGGTTACACGTTAGCTGTGCTGGTGGACTTAGTGGTACTTAACTTTTTCGATGAGTACTGGGACTTCGTCAACATTGAGTCTTTCACTATTTCTTTGATAGCAGCGTTATTACTGCAGTTATTGTTGAAGCTCTCTATTGGCTTAGAGCACAAGATTGCTGAGCACTTCAAAAGTAAACCGGGTACCGCGCCTAAGGTTTATCGCGCCATCACTACTTACATCATCTTGGTGGGTTCAAAGTTCGTGATGCTAGAAGCGATTAACTTATTGTTCGGCGAGAAGGTGAGCTTTACAGGCCCTTGGAATGGTGTAGTGGCGTTCTTCGCCGTGGTATTTACGATTCTCATTGCTGAAGTAATTGTATCGAAGATCTACTTTGCGCTTGATGATAAACAAGAATCAAACTTGAAAGAAAAGACAGCTTAAGCATAAGTAGAGTTAAACATAGGGGAGTTCGGAATGAACCCTCAATTGAAAAGGGTTGGCATGTTTGCCAACCCTTTTTGTCTTTTAGCTATCCCACACTTTAGAGTAAGCGACTAATTCAGCTTATGCAGACCGATTAATTAGTACTTAACTTGGTAGTTCAGAGTGTAAGTACGGCCGCGGCCTTTGTAGTCATACGCTGCTGAGTCGTAATGAGACGAGTAAAGGATTTGAGCACGTTGACCCCAAACAGTGGTGTAGTCTTTGTTCAGTAAGTTTTGAATACCAAAACCTAGACTACCGACAGGAAGCTGATAGGTACTCACTAGATCAAACACGGTGTAGCCATCAAGTTTGTTTTTGTCGTCTTCGTAATCAAACATAGTTTGGCTTTGTACTTTTACAGATAGGTCTGTGTCATACCAACCTGCCCAAGCACTTGCTTTAGAAGTACTTGCACTTCCTGCAGATACATCTTTCCAACCGTCGTTACCTTTCACTTCAGAGGTGACGTAGTGACCAGAAGCGCCCAGTTGAATGTTGTCATGTACCCAGTAAGAAGCCATCGCCTCTAGCCCGTACACTCGCTTTTTGTCATTGATGTTTTCAATCAGCAATGTCTTTCTGTTGTACTTCACTGATTTGTCAGATTGTGAGTAATAAGCCGCGGTTTGCAAGCTTAGCTCGCCAGTATCAAGGCGGTAACCTAACTCGAAACTGTTGGTTTTGATACCAGACATTTTTGAGTCATTAACGTTGATGCTGTCGTTGAGTTTCCAGTGATCACCAACGAGCTTGTAGCTGCCTTGTCCGTAGTATTTAGCTGGGTCTGCAAGGTCGAAACCTTGCGAGAAGTTTGCCCAAACTTGAGACTCGTTATTAAGGTGGTAGATCGTACCTAGGTTAAATAAGCCAACACCGTAATCAGTTTCACCACCTGGTACTGCGTCTGCTGTTTTGCCTTTACCAGCAGCAATTTTCTTCTGCTGGCTGTAGCCGACAAAATCATCAATCTTGTTAGAGATGTATTGGTAGCGGAATCCACCTTCCACCGTCCAATCATCGGTGATCGCATAGTCAGATTGTATAAAGCCTGCGATAGAGCTGACTTTAACACCTGCATAGCGACCCACTTGTGCATAGGTCTTGTTGACTAAGTTGCCTGAATTGTTCGCAATGGTGCGATCGTAAAGCGCTTGATTGCTATCAAGCTGATCTTGATACGCATCGATACCATAAACAATATTGAACTTATTGAAGCTCTTAGCCAGTGCTGTTTTTAATGAAATAACATCGGTAATTTGTTGACCAGAAGATTGGAAGTAAGGCGTGTAAGTTTGGTCTTCTTTACGGTATGAAGCTTCAGCAATAAACTGATGCCCAAGGAATTGATCATCGACGTAAGAGGCACTCAGCATGATGCGCTCAGTTCCGTGTTCGCGATCCGAGTAAAACCCTTTACGTACGTCAACAAAATCGCGCCCGGTGATGTATAGACCGTAAGGAGAGTTTTGCTGGCTATCGTAATATTGTGCTAGGAAGTTGAGCTTTTTGGTCTCAGACAGGTTCACGCCGACAGTTGTCAGAAAATCTAACGTCTTGTTGAACTGCAGTGAGCCTTGTGAAATGTCAGGAGTAACAATATCGCCATCTGCATCGAATACACCTTGTGTCTCGGTGTAAACCACAGAAGAGCGAGCTTGAACTTTGTCGTTACCGCCAGAGATAGATTGACCGACTTTGTAATCGAAATCTTCACCTGAATTAAAGCCCGATGAGCCACCGACATAAGATTCGAATTCTAACTCTTCACCTTGTGCTTTTTTGGTGATGATGTTGATGACACCACCAGAAGCACCGGCACCGTAGATAGATGTTGCACCCGATAACACTTCGATGCGATCAATGTTAAATGGGTCGATTGAATCTAAGTGGCGGCTGATTTGGCGAGAGGATTGCAGTGATACGCCATCGATCATAACGAGCATCTTACGGCCACGTAGATTCTGACCATAGTTAGTACGAGCGCCGCTGCTTACATCTAAAGAGGGAATGCTCGCCGATAGAATTTCACCTAATGATTTACCACCACGGTATTCCTGTTCGATTTTATCTGCGTCGATGTACCAAACTGTTCCCGGAATATCGCTGATCGCTTTTGGTGTTCGGCTAGCGACAACCACCATGTTTTCTTCGGTTGTGTATTCTTGTGCTTGGGCTGTAAACACTGTGCTTGCTGCGACAATCGCTAGCGTAACGGTGGAAAGCTTGAAACTTCCTTTTTCGGTTTTCATTTTGTTCTCAATCTTGATCAATAAAAGGCTGCACAAAGACTCATATTTGTGCGATGACTTTGTTTTTTATAAGTAAACAAGCGTTCATCTTTACTGGTTAGTAATAAATGAAGCCTCCTAAATTAGAAAAGAGGTTAACAGTGGTCACTTACTTATGGCCCCAAACATACTCATCTCGATATCTTTCAAGCTTGTATACGTTCGCATTCACGCCACCTAAGCGGTTACTACTTCAATAGTTAAAGTACGAAGTATTATCGTTAAGCTTATCAATTCTAAATAAGAATCATTATTATTGTGTTTTTGTTGCGAAAATACAATATGAAAATGCAATTTTATTTTATAGATTTGGAAACACTTGTTTGCCGGGAGGGTTAGTCACTCGGGCGGAACAGAGCCAGTGCCTTGTTCCGCAAGTGTTTAAGCGGGTGTGATACGTATAATTCAGAAGGTGTGAAAGTGCAGGTATTAGGGCCTGTTGATCTTTTGAACAAAATTTAACAACGAAAGGTAAACAGGCCTCGTGTGTTCATGAAGTCAGAATGGCATTTTCGATGGTAGAAGGACACGATAAGGGCAGCCATGATTTGACTGCTCACGTAGTTAACTGTTTTTTGCAATGATGCTGTTGATTAAACTTTCTCGCTGCTCCATAGAGACCGTCATTACGTCGTTGTAGGTGCGTTTCATGACTCGAATGTCATTTTCCAGTAGCTGAGCTAATTTTGTCGAGGCCGTTTGGTTGTCACCTTCTAGCACCAATTCGATGATCTCTAGGCGACGCTGGCACGATTTAGTGACCGAAGATTGAATGTGCATCGAGACGAGATCGGTCGCTTTACGTAGGCGATTATGTTGTTGCATGGTGCTCAATAAGAAGCGATTTCCTGAACATGCGGCAAGTTGCTCGTGAAACTCGGCACTGAGGCTAAAGAGTTGACTGGCGTTGACTGATTCTGGGGCGTTAATCGCTTGAGCATGGCGATCTCGGCAGCTTTCAATTGCACTGTTATCAAGTGTCCATGTTGGTTCGAGTAGGCCTGCAGGCTCGAAAATGAGTCGACAGCGATAACTTTCGGTGTGTCTTTCTAAGGTGTTCAACACACCATCAAGCTGCCATTTGTATCCTGGACTGCGACGAAAAATACCATCGCTTTCTAACAGGCGCAGTACGCTTTGCATCTCACCACGGTTGGCATCATAACGTTGTTGCAGGTCTTTCTCGGAAAACGACTGACCTAACTCACTAAAAAATAAATCCATGAGTACGCGCAGGTATAATTGTTCTTGGCGAGGTTGTTGGTCGTTGTCTTGGCCTGAAATTTCGATATCTGCCGCATCGGTTTGTAATACAGACCCTTTATAAGGGACGACTTTAGTGATGCCTTGCGCTGACAAGTGTTTTAGCACCGCTCGAATAGGGCTTCTTGATACTTCGAATTGCTGCGCCAAAGATGATTCATTTAGGCTGCTTCCCGCTTTCGCGTTGTCGGCTTTTAGCCTCGCGATGACCTTGAATAACAAATTTTGTTGGAGCTTTGTAATTGTCGTTATGTCCATGACGCTCAGAGTATGTGTTTAATCTTGATTCCATGGTAAACACAAAAAGGCTTAAATACCATAAATTGTGTTTTTGTAACCAAAAGACAATGTTAATCGACCTGTTGCAATGGATAGATTGGTTGGTAATTTAGCGGTTGATTGGGAATTGATCGGTTATTGATAGCTTTGTTGGCAAGTGTGTCAATGAGTAAGAAGAGAGCCCGCTTAAAGCCTCGACTGCAAATGGAGGCTTCAAACGGGGGCTTTAAGCGGAGAAAGTGACTTCTCGTGTGTGCTTATTTTCTCATTAGATAGAGGAAGTAGCCGCCACCAATCAGAGAGGCTAATAGACCTGCCGGGAACTGCCAAGGGAACCATAGTGTACGACCAATCCAGTCTGCAGCCACCATGATGATAGCGCCTAATAATGCTGCTGTGAGCATTTGAGGAATCGCGCGATATTGGTGAAGCGAACGCGCCATGTGTGGCGCCAATAATCCAATGAAACTTAATGGCCCAATGACGATGGTGCACAGAGTTGTTAGTGCCGCGACTAGCAAAAGCAAAGCCAATCGAACAGCGGTTGTGTTCATACCTAGGCTGCTTGTGGTGACGTCGCCTAAGTTAATCAGCTCTATCCAGCGATTCAAAGACAGCGCCACTGCACTTATGATGGCAACCCCAACGGCGAGCAAAATGACATCTTGATTAGCGACTAAATAAGTCGAGCCTGAAAGCCAAGTGAGGAGCGCGGTTGCATTCTCATTACCCGAGCTCATTGTGATGCGCAATAGAGCGTCGAGCCCTGCACTTAGCGCGATGCCTGTTAACAAGGTTTGCGTTGGGGCGAAATTGTGTTTTCTTCCCATTAACCAAACCACGGCAGTCACTGAAGTTGCACCGAGTGTACCAAGCAGCATTTGCTCTTCTCGGCCGACTGCAGTGCCAAATAGTGTGCCGAGCACTAACGCCAGAGCAGCCCCTGAGCTGATCCCCAATACTTCGGGGCTCGCCATTGGGTTGTTTGAGATGCGTTGAATAATCGTGCCTGCAAACGCAAGCCCGATCCCTGCCAATAGCGCGACTAATACACGCGGTAGACGTAGATCGAATAGCGATGGGTTGAGTTCAAGATTCCAGCCGAACTGGTTTTTACCTACTGTAAGGGCAAGAACACACATTGCCATCAATAGTACTGACATCGCGGCAAGTACTTTACGCGTACTGACGAATTTGTAGTGCTCAATGGTTTCACTGCGGTTTTTGAGATCGGACTGCAGCTTGGTACGTTGCAGTAACCACAATAAGAAAGGAGCACCCAGTAGCGCCGTCATTGCGCCGGTAGGGAGCAGTTCGCCACCGAAGCCAGAGAAGGGCTGAATCACTAAATCCACAATCAATAGAATGAAGCTGCCTACCAACCCGCTGACCAGAATCTGTTTCGCGAGTGCTCTTACACCGATAAGCCTAGCGATAGCAGGAGCCACAATGCCAACGAATCCGATTAAGCCTACTTCACTGACTACGGCTGCAGTAATAAAGATCGCCAACGATAAGCAAAGCAATTTGATTTGTTTGATGTTTACACCAAGCGAAGTGGCGACATTATCGCCAAATTGCAGCGCTGATAATGGACGCTGTAAAACCAGTAATAACAGCGTCGGGATCGAGACTAAAGGTATGAGAACCTGCACGCTCGACCAATCATTCTGATTCAGTACACCTGCACCCCAAACAAAAATACTGGTAAGCCGTTGTTCATGCAGCATGAGCAACATGGTGTTGAGTGAGCCTAAAAATAGGCTGACCACCATACCGGCTAACACCATGTGTAATGGTGAAAAGCCTCGTGCAGAACTTAAGGTAAAAACTAAGCCTGTTGCAAGGCAGCCCCCAATGAAAGCGGGAATAAACCCTGGGATAGCTAGGTTAGCAGGAATTAAAAGGATCCCTAATACCATGCCGAGTTCTGCGCCCGCAGCAACACCCAATGTGGTAGGTGAGGCAATGGGGTTACGCAGTACAAATTGCATCACGCACCCAGAGACTGCCAGTGCAAAACCACAAATGAGAGCGACGGCAAGCCTAGGTAAATAGGTGAGGTGAGTAATCAGATGCTGATAATTTGAAGAATCAAAGTGAAACAGCGTATCCCAAATCAAGCCAACCCCTTGCGAGTAAGGAGCGGTAATTTGCAGTAGCGAGCTGATCAACAAAACAGCAGCGACAGGTAGTGCCGCTGCCTTGATATTGAATCGCCCGGTGACGGTTTTTTCGATCTTTGCGGTAGCCATTATTTTTGGATAAGCAGTTCGGTAATGTGGTCACTAAACCTTTGAGCGGCGATTAGCCCACCGAAGGTCCAGATGGTAGGAAGTTCGTAAACGGAGTCTGTACGCGTAAACGCCATCGCTTGCCAAAGAGGGGATTGAGTCAGTTTCTTATGCTCTTCTTCCGTTAGCGGGCCAAAGATCATCACATTCGTCTGTTGGTGTTCAGCGAGCCTTTCAGTACCTGTAGTGGTAAAACCCCAGAGGTTTGTCTGCTCTTGCCAGTCGTTTTTAAGACCCATGCTGCTTATGGTGGCTTGCGCTAATGAACCTTGGCTATGAATGCGTAAGGTTTTGTCGTTGATAAAGCGTGCAAAAATCAGTGGTTTGTCTGAGTTGCCTGCGGCACGTATTTTTTCACCGTTATCGCTTAGTCTCTTATTTGTCTCATCAATCACTTGTTGGGCGCGTTGTGCTTTGTTAAATAGCTTGCCTAAAGAGAGGGTAACCGAAGTTGCGGATTCAAGTGGTTGTTTCTTTTTGCTGTAGACACTGTAAACCAAGACAGGTGCGATTTTATTGAGCTGGTGGTAGGCCGCCGCCATATGCTCACTGATTAAAATGACGTCAGGTTTGAGTTCTGTTAGTAGCTCTAGGTTTGGTTCTCTTCGAGATCCCACATCTGTCACGTCTGCATTTAACGCAGGTTTTACCACCCATTGCTGATAACCTTGTGCGTCTGCCACACCTTGCAACTCAACGCCTAGGCTTAATACGGTTTCGGTGAGTGCCCAATCTAAAGCCACCACTTTTTTAGGTGTAGCATCGAAAGAGACACTGCCCATTTCATGTTTGATTTCTAGTGCGTGAACGCTCTCTAGAGCAAGGGCGTTGAAAGCTAATACTGTGAACAGCATGGTGATGAACTTTTTCACAACAGGTTCCTTTTGATTTAAGGGATGTAGCTGATAGGTTGCCCTGTCTCAGGGTGTTTAAAGAGCGCAAGCTCCATTCCGTAGATTTGCATTAGTGTTTCTGGCGTCATCAAATCTTTAGGCGAACCGGAAGCGATCACTTTCCCAGAATGAAGCGCAATCAAATGATCACTGAATTTGGCGGCCATGTTCACATCATGAAGCACCATGATCACGGTTAAGCCGAGTGACTGATTAAGCTCTCTGATTAAAGCGAGCAATTCATGCTGGTGCGCGACATCGAGTGCTGAGGTTGGTTCATCAAGCAAAATACATTGGCTTTGCTGAGCAAGCAGCATGGCGACCCAAGCTCTTTGTCTTTCTCCGCCGGAAAGTGTTGCGACAAATCGGTCAGAAAAGGCATTAAGGCCAACTTTCTCAATCGCTTCGTCTACGATGGCATAATCATCTTTGCTGTAACGTCCAAATGCGCCTTTCCATGGATAACGGCCAAAGCAAACCAGTTCACGAACGGTCACGCCATCAGTAATCGGTGGGTGCTGCGGCAAGTAGGCGACTTGGTGTGCAAATTCAAGGTTACTGTATGAGGTGAGTGGTTGCTCATTGAAGAAAACGTCACCTTCTGTTGGCGTGTTTTGTCGACTTAACAGTTTAATGAGTGTCGATTTGCCACATCCATTATGGCCAAGCAAGGTGGTGATCTTCTTTGGTTCAAAGGTCAAAGTCGTTGGCGAAAGGATTTTCTTACTGTCGATTTCGAACGAGGCATTGGTAAGTGTGTACATAATGCAATATGAAGTTGAGTTATGGGCTGCTAGCCGCTAATGTAACACAGTGAAATCAAAATGATAATTATTCGCTAAATCAATCTATTTATCATTGTAATGTGCTCGTGCCCACTACGAACCTACCAACCTTATCTAGCGCCTTCGAGTTTATGTCTGTGATACAAAATAAAAAATTTCAACTATTGGCTATTGGTCTTGCTTCGGCTCTTATGGGAATTGGGCAAAACGGCTTACTCGTTTCCCTGCCTTTTCTTGTGGAACAGTCTTCATTTAGCTTGCCTACGTGGTCGATTCTTATCGCAATAGGAAGCATATTATTTCTGCCATCTGCGCCGTTTTGGGGAAGGCAGAGCGACAAATATGGCCCTAAAAAAGTAGTCATTCAAGCACTGATAGGCATGGCTATCAGCTTTGCTTTGTTGTGTTTTTTCGCCATGTTTAGCAAACAGGGGCAGGCATTCGTGTTTTGTTTGATTGGGCTGGTGGTCGCGCGAATTATTTATGGTTGTACGGTGTCTGGAATGGTGCCTGCGAGTCAGCATTGGGCGATATTATTGTGTGGTGAGAAGAACCGTTTACAGGCTATTACATCAGTGAGTCTTGGCCTAAGTGTTGGTCGATTAATTGGGCCTTTGGTCTCCATTTTAGCGTTAAAGTTATCGCCTTTTGCTCCCCTGATCGTGATGATCTTTTTGCCGTGTGTTGCTTTACTTGTCACGATGTTGTTACCAACCCCTAAAGAAGAAACTCGGAAGGCTGAAGGAATAGGGCAAGCACCTTGGTTACCGAATAAAACATTACTGCCTTTTTTATCTTGCGGGTTGTTGTTGTGTGCCGCAGTCGCGTTGTTGCAATACAGTTTTTCTCCACTTATCTATTCGATCACCCGTTGGCCTACCGATCAAATAAGTGACACGATCGGGATTCTTTTGACTATCAGTGCTGCCTGTACTTTTGCTACTCAACTCTTGGTTATCAAAAAAGAAAAGCTGACACCGTTTGTTATGTACCGTTGGGGGGCATTGGGTTTGCTTGTCGGCTTTGGAGTGTTCTTGATTCCCAGTATGTGGGCGTTAGCTGTGGCGATGGTACTGACAGCGATTGGCGCAGCGTTGCTTGTTCCTGCTTACACGTTGTTTGCCACTGAAAAGCAAAGTGGTACACCGGGTGCAGCCGCAGGGTACATCGCCATGTCTCATACTCTAGGCTATGGCGTTGCTTCATTGCTTGCATTTACTTCAACCTTGAACCCTATGTATCCCATCTACTTATGTGTACTGTGTTCAGCACTGATCTTTGTAACGAGCTACATTGTTAAAAGAGAGGGAAATATCAAGGTCGCTGAGCAAGCTTAACCTTGTATTTCCCTGATACTTTTTAGCGAGCCAATTGGAAGTGAGCTAACGGATAGCATATTAACTAGTAGCAAACGGCTTTGTGTCGAACGTTGGTTTGCTAATTTATGTCTTTGAAAGCAGCGTCTTCGAAAACCACATCCCCTCTTAACACTGTCATCAACACCTGAGTCTTGGCTATTTGTCTTGCCGATACTGTAGTGATGTCTTTGTTGAGAATCGCGAAGTCCGCTGATTTTCCTACCTCAATAGATCCAGTGACGTCGTCGATGCCCAAGTTAGAAGCGGCATTAATCGTGTAAGCGTCGATAGCCGTGTAGATATCAGTTAGGCCCGTTTTACCCATGATTAAACTGTTCGCGATGCCGACCAATGGGTTGATGTCGTGTACGTTCCAATCACTGCTTAATGTGATGTTGGCATCAGTCTTAAGTATCGCGTCTAAGTTCATCATGGCTTTGGCACGGCGAGCACCAAGGAAAGCTTCGGCCCATTGGTGTTGATGCCTTGCAACGTAATCAGAGCCGACTTGGAAATCTGCGGTCACGTCTAATTGGCGAAAACGTGGCACATCTTCATCATTGATTAATTCGACATGGGTTAGGGTGTAGGGCTTGGTTGAACCTTGTTTGCGAATGCTTTCTATCGCATCAAGCGATTCACGAACGGCACCATCACCAATGGCATGAATGTGGGCGCTAAAACCTATTTTTTCGAGCGCAGTTAGCCACTCTTTCATTTGTTCTGGTGGAATATAGTTCAAGCCATTAGGAGACTGGGGCAGATAAGTATCTAAGTAGGGTGCGAGCGTTTTGGCGGTGCCATTGATGAAGATGCCATCGCTGTACATTTTCACCTGATCGACAAGTAACAGACGGCTTTTATCGTCGGAATACATCTTCTCAAAGACTTCTAATTGAGAAGGTATTGCCATCGATGGGTATACCCAAGGGCGCAGCGACACGCGCGCCGTTAAGTCTTGATTTTGCTCGGCCTCTAGCCAAACGTCATACCAACCTCGTTTCCAATACATGCGACCGTCGCCAATGGTGGTGATGCCGTGCGCAGCGGCTTCTTCAAGACCGAACATTAACCCTTGGTAGCTTTGTTCAAAGAGCTCGCTTTGGCTGTTCCACGCCATCTCCATAATTTGGTCGCCAGCGTTATCTAATAAGATGCCATTGAGCTTGCCGCTGTCTTGGTCTTTTAAATAAGCGCCACCTTGTGGGTCAGGAGATTGTTGGCTGATTCTGGCTATTTTTAAGGCTTTCGAGTTGACCCACATCGAGTGAGAAGTTTGCTCCATAAACACCACGGGGCGATCAGGGAAGATGCTGTCGATGATCTCAAGTGGTGTGTATTCAGAGTCGCTGTCGAGTGTCGATTCCAAAGAAAAGCCATAACCCATCAACCAGCCTCGACCATTGGTTTCGGCATTGATTTTACACGCCTCTAAGTAAGGGATTTGCTCTTCTAATGTGGCTTCAGAATCCAGTTCGCAATTGCCACCCAGCTCTGAGGCGGCTTCAAACACATGGTTATGATTATCAATGAACCCCGGCAAAACAAAGGCATTCTCCAAGTCGATGACATCGGTACTCTGACCTTGAAAAGATTGCGCCTGAGTGTGGTCACCGATGAAGATGATCTTGCCTTTATGGGTAACGATCGAGTCTGACTCGCGATGCCCATATATGTCGGCATTGGTAAAGATCTGGTCTGCGGTTAGGCTTTGAGAAAAAGCCGATGGCACAGAGACTAGGCTAGCGAATAATGCAATCCATGCAGTGCGTGGCAAAGTGAGCTTATTGTTCATTGTTATTTATTCCATGTTCCACTGTTTAGTAAGTATAGAAAGCGAGTGGTAAGAATCATATCGCGGATTTTTAATAATAAAGTGTCCATAGTTGCTCTCCTGATTAAGTTAACTTGCCGTATATTTTGTGGTGACTCCGACTCAATATCGAACATCAATGAAACACCATTGATTCATTCGCAGACTAAACAATTCACATAAGATTCTGAATAAATTACAGTTAGGTGAACTTTAAAAATGGATTTAACGTATTACCAAGGATGTAAGTTTATGTTTTCACAAGGCTTACTCGCATTACTAATAAAAACAAGCCGAGGTTAGGATGAAAAAAATATTATTGCTGCTTAGTGTGATTCTATTGGGTGGTTGCGTGGGCATGCCTGAAACAGTAAAGCCCGTTCAACAGTTTGAATTGGATAGATACTTGGGCAAATGGTACGAAGTGGCTCGTTTAGACCACTCGTTTGAGCGTGGCTTAGATAACATCAGCGCGGAATACAGCTTGCGTGATGATGGTGGCGTTAAGGTGATTAACCGCGGCTATTCGGCGGAAGATGGCGAATGGAACGAAGCGGAAGGTAAGGCGTACTTTGTCGAAGGCAGCGATCAGGGTTATCTAAAAGTGTCGTTCTTTGGCCCCTTCTACGGAGCTTATGTGGTGTTTGAGTTGGACAAAGAGAATTACCAATACGCGTTTGTTTCGGGCCCAGATACCGACTACTTGTGGTTACTTTCAAGAACACCAGAGGTTGCACCAGGAGTGATGGAGAAGTTCAAAGCGATGTCTAAAGAGCGTGGCTTCAATACTGATGAATTGATTTACGTTGAGCACGGTAAATAAGCTGAGCGCGCTAGGTTAACGACAGTTGATTGAGAAAAAGGAACAGATGATGAGTGCATCTGTTCCTTTTTTATTGGTTTGGTTTTGTATGAACTAGCCTTGTCGACGAACCTGCAACACGCTGAGCACCGATAGTGAAAGGAAGAACGCCGGATCACTCCAGCCGAAGCCAACAAATATTCCTGTAAATGCCGCATACAATGTGATGATGGCGCCGAGCATATTTGTAACCACCAAGCCTTGGATGAGCTTTTTAGCGGACAAGCCAGGTTCAATGTCTCTAAGCAGCCAGCTTATTGCAGCGATACCACCCAAAAATATACTGGTGTGTTGAGAGAGAAAGTACGCGTACTTATCATTGATCTCTACGCCGTACATGGGCCACATTACCGTTGGGATAAAAAAAAGTGCGATGGCAAACCCTGCGTAAATAATGCCGTGTAGGCTAAGAAAAGTTTTGTTGTTCATTACGTATCTCTCTATTTATTACTTAGCTATTCAGTATCTTTGTTGTCATTCAGCGAATGAACAAGTTTGATTAACCGTTGATTGGGCCTTTATTAATGGTAGTTAATGGCTGATTGACGTCAAAAATCACACCACGCACTTCTTCAACACCCATCTCTTTTAAGCGAGCGCTATGCATCGCTAGGTAAGCCTCTGCACTGAGTTGGTCTTCAAAAAGATAGACACCACCGCCCAGTCTTTCAGCTTCGTTTTCTGTCCAGATTTTCCAGATCATACCCGGTTCGTTGTTAATAGACTTTGCTAGGTCAACGAGTGCGTTTGACATCTCTTCACCAAATGGGCCGCTAAATTCAAAATCAACTTGTAATAATTTCATGGTTATTTCTCCAAACAGTTACTTGGTATTGCGCTGAGACTCATGGTCATTTCGCAAAACATAGGAGGCTTGATTGCCTGTTGAAATAGATATTACCTGTAAAAAACAGACAGAAAAGTTCATAATATAGTTATTAACTGTCAGGATTTTAGACCGATGAGATTGAAAACCACCCTCGACCAATGGCAAACCCTTTACGAGATTGACCGCGCAGGCAGTATTCAGGCAGCGGCACTGCAATTGAACAAGAGCCATACCACGCTGATTTATGCGCTGAGAAAATTGGAGGACCAATTAGGCGTGACTTTAGTACAGGTTGAAGGTCGTAGGGCGGTATTGTCGGAGGATGGGAAATCACTGTTGCGCCGTGCAAGCAGTATGTTGGAACAAGCTCGCGAGCTAGAGTTGATCAGTGAACAGCTAGCGAAAGGTGTTGAGTCTGAAATTGTGGTTGCTGTTGATCACTTGTGCTGCCTTGAACGCCTTTATCAACCGATGGCTACATTTTTGACGGAGAACAACACCACATCGATACAAGTGATTGAAACGTCTCTGTCTAAAACAACCGAAATGGTGACTCAAGAACTGGCTGATGTGGCTATCATCAACTTGCCTATTACTAATTACTCAGCCGAAGCCTTTGGTTTTACGATGATGGAGCCAGTAGTTGCTAGCTCACATCCGTTAGCAAGTGCCGTTTCAGTGTCGTTGAATCAACTGTCGTCTTTGCCACAAATTGTGGTGCGAGATTTAGGTACACGATCTAATCAAGGCACTAAAAGCCAAGGGAACAAACAGGATGTGGGTTGGTTGAAGTCGAGTCAGCGTATTACTGTGGATAATTTCGACCATGCGTTTGGCGCGGTAGAGCAGGGAGTCGGGTATTGTCGACTACCAAAGCACATTGTTGAAAGCCGAGGAAGTGACAAGCTCACTGTGTTGAATGTCGAAAATGGCAGTGGGTATCACGTTCCGCTGCACCTGACTTTACCAAAAGGAGCCAAGACAGGCCCCGCTGCTCAACGTTTCTATGAGTTACTTTTTGAGTCAGCTGCTCCTGCTAACTAACCCTCATTCAGTCGGGCTCAAACTAGTGAGGCTGATTGCCGTTTAAGAACAGCGCGACACATTCGCGAGTGTAGTGAAGTCTTTCTTCTTCAGATTCTCCGCTATCGTGTCCGAAGAATCCCCAATATGCCGATTTGCCGTGAAGCATCAGCAACAGTTGGCGTGCTGCAATAACTGGTGAGCTTGATGTCGACAGTGTGAGATCACCAGAGTCTATTTTCGACTGCAAATAATCAGCGAGTAATTTTGTGGTTTTCTGAGGGCCAGTTTCTAAATAGATAGAGGCGATCTCTGGATGCGTATTCGCTTGGCTAATGGCATTTTGAAAGGTTTGTCTAGATTGTTCATCAAGTAATAAATCCTGAAACTTCACACCAAACTTCACCAACTCATCACCCACCGCAGCATCCATATCAAAGGCTGCAGGACTGAGTTCTCGCTCCGCACACTTGGTTTGCATGCAGGTTTCGAAAAGTTCGTCTTTGTTTTTAAAGTGAGAGTAGACCGTTTGCTTAGAAACGTTCGCTGCTTTGGCTATCTGATCCATATTGATCTTGAAGCCATATTCAGAGAAAAGTTGGCTGGCTGCGGTTAAGATCTGCGATCTCTTCTGTTCACTCTTGATGATTTTAGTCACGTGCTGTTTCTCGTTGCTTGGTGTTGCTCAGTTCAATGCATTTCGTTCTGCGCTAAGCATTATGCTTTTTGTGATGGTTTTATCAATCATTAACGATGAAACTTATTTTTAACACAATCAAACTAGACAGTCTAGTTTGATTTGGTTAGTCTAAAAAAAGAACATAATTGAGTACCGCATAGGAACAGTACGTATGTATAAATTGATGAAGGGAAGCGCAGTGGCAGTGGCGTTGTCGGCTTTTCTTGTTGGATGTGGCGAAAAGGAACAAGCCCAAGAGTCGGTTGATTCAACCGCTGAAACGGCATCGAGCGTCCAAACTATTTTAACCGTGGAAACGATGGCCTTGGCGCTGTCTCCTTCTTATGCAGTACAACGTGAATATGTCGGTGTGGTTAAGGCGGGTCAACAGGCTAATTTAGGTTTCGAACTGGCGGGCAAAGTAAACGAGATTCTGGTGGATGTCGGTGACACAGTCACAACGGGTCAGCCGTTGATCAGACTGGATACCCAACTTTTGGAAACCGAGTCTAGCCAACTGAAAGCGCAGGCTGAAGAAGTCAAAGCTCAATTGAGTTTGGTGGCAGCGAACCTTAAACGTCAACGTTCATTGAAAGCGAAAGGCTTCAGTGCCGAAGCTGAGATTGATTCGTTAACCAGTGAGCAACGCGTATTGCAGGCGAACTTGCTGCGTATTGATGCCTCGGTAAAAGGCAATCAATTGAAGCTGGTGAAATCGACAGTTCGTGCGCCATATTCAGGGACCATCGCAACACGCTTTGTCTCGCTTGGAGATGTAGTGAATGTAGGGAATCCAACTCTTACACTGCTTGCCTCTGAAGGGAAAGAAGCCTTGATCGGTATTCCTGCCCATCAAATGAAAAAGGTTACTTCACTTTCCGCCCCAAGTATTCGCGTCGGGCGAGATGAATTCGCTGTGAGCCTGTTGAATCCGGGCGCAATGGTCGACACACAGTCTCGCAGTGTCGGTTTGCGTTACTTGTT
This sequence comes from Vibrio tasmaniensis 1F-187, assembly GCF_000272405.2. Lineage (GTDB taxonomy): Bacteria > Pseudomonadota > Gammaproteobacteria > Enterobacterales > Vibrionaceae > Vibrio > Vibrio tasmaniensis_A. The sequence goes on along the minus strand of NZ_AJZM02000220.1, from coordinate 71,136 downwards.
TCCTGAACAATCGTCGGTGTTAGAAGGGCAACTTGCCTATTTGAAATTTGATGAGCAGATTGATGACCAAGGCTACTGGGTGCCATTAACGGGTTTGATTGATGGATTGCGCGGTGTGTGGAACATCTTTGTGATTGGTGAAGACAACAAAGTTGAGCGCCGAAGTGTTCAGGTGTTGTTTGCCAACAATCAACAAGCGTACGTGAGTGGGGCGATTGAAGACGGTGAACAAGTGATTGCCAGTGGCTTACATCGTTTAGTTCCTGGACAAACCGTGAAGCCAGCAAGCGTTACTGCTGAATAGGAAATAGCATGAAAATCATAGAGACTATTTCCAACACTCGACTGCTTATCTTAATGACAGCACTGCTGATGGTGAGTGGTATTTCTGCGTTCATGACGTTGCCACGTGCAGAAGACCCAGTAATCATCAACCGTTACGCGAACATCACAACCAGTTTCCCCGGAGCCAGTGCCGAGCGTGTTGAAACCTTGGTAACAGAAGTTATCGAGAACAAGCTGCGTGAGCTGAGTGAAGTTAAACTCGTGAGCTCAACCTCAAGGCCGGGCGTGTCTATTGTCACCTTAGAATTGAATGACACCATCACCGAGCCTGAGCCAGTTTGGTCTCAAGCTCGCGACAAGCTATCTGACATCGAATCCATTTTGCCTGCGGGCTCTCATTCTCCCGATCTCGACAGTGATCATACCTATGCTTTCACAACTATCGCATCTCTAACCTGGTCTGGTGCAGGTGAACCTGACCGATTAACACTCGGGCGCTATGCCAAAGAACTCGCTAAGCGACTAAGAACTTTGTCGGGTACTGAATTCGTTGATGAATACGGGATGCCACAAGAAGAGATTCAAATCAGTTTACGTACGGCCGATGCCGCCGCGTTGGGGCGTTCAAGTGCCAATATTGCTGAGTCGCTCGAAGGGGCAGACGCCAAGAACTCCGCCGGCGAGTTAGTGAGTGCTTATTCTCGCTTTGGCTTAGAAATTAAATCTGAACTCGATTCTATTGAACGCATTAAGCAAGTGCCAATAGCCACTGATAGCAAAGGTCACATCATCCGTATGGAAGACATTGCTTCTGTGAAACGTGGTGAGAAAACCCCACAAGACCAGATTGCCATTATTGATGGTGAGCCGGGTGTGATTGTCGCGGCAAGAATGCATCCTGATCTGCGAGTCGACAACTGGACGTCGCGAGCTAATGCTCTGATTGGTAAATTTGAGCAAGAGTTACCAAGTAACGTTAAGGTGACGGTGCTCTTTAATCAGCAAGGTTATACCGAAACTCGCTTAGACGATTTAGGCAAAAGCTTGATGATCGGTTTCGGTCTGATCTTGATTGTGTTGTTTGTGACTTTAGGCGTGCGTGCCGCGATCTTAGTCGCCATTTCTCTGCCGTTAACCTCATTATTGACCTTGTCGATCATGAAAATGACCGGTGTGCCGATTAACCAAATGTCGGTGACAGGCCTAATTGTGGCGCTCGGGATCATGGTTGATAACGCGGTGGTGATGGTCGATACAATTCAAGCTTATCGTTTGAAAGGGCAACAGCGCGCTGAAGCGACCATGAATGCATTGAAGCATTTATGGGTGCCGTTATTAGGCTCAACCTTAACTACCGTGTTGGCGTTTGCTCCGATTATCTTGATGCCGGGTGCATCGGGTGAATTTGTCGGTGGTATTGCGATTACCGTTTCTTTCTCATTGATCGGCTCTTACATCATCTCGCACACCTTAATCGCAGGCTTAGCGACCAAGCTACTGCCCAAGCAACTCAGTGATGTCGACAAGAAAGGACAGCACCATTGGTACATGACGGGTTTGAGAATCCCGGCTTTGACGCGCTGGTTCTCATCTTCTGTCCGCTTTGGTGTCACGCATCCAATCATCACGATTGCTTTGGTGTTGTTGGTTCCGTTTACCGGTTACTGGAGTATGTCTCAGCTGACTGAGCAATTCTTCCCACCATCAGACCGAGACATGTTTGAGATTCAGGTTTATATGCCGCCGCAAGCGAGCATTTATGCCACTAAAAACACCTCTGAAAAAATCGACGATATCATTCATCGTTACCCTGAAGTGGAGCGTATCGATTGGCTCGTGGGTGCAAACTTCCCATCCTTCTATTACAACCTGCAAGCGAGGCAAAATAACGCGCCGTACTTCTCGCAAGCCATGGTGAAAACAGAGAACTTTGACCAAGCCAATGCGCTAATTCCACAGTTGCAAAAGGTGTTGGATGAAGAGGTGCCGGAAGCACAAATCTTGGTACGTAAGCTTAACCAAGGGCCTCCATTTACCGCGCCCGTTGAACTGCGAGTGTATGGTGAAAATCTCGATACCCTAAAAGTGATTGGTGAAGATGTGCGATTGATTCTTGCAGGTGTTCCTCATGTCACGCACACAAGGGAAACGCTGCAACCAGGCACGCCGAAGGTATGGTTGAAGGTTGATGAAGACACAGCGAAACTTAACGGTATCTCACTCAATCAGTTTGCTGGCATGCTTCAAACTACGCTGACAGGTCGTGAAAGTGGCTCGGTGATTGAGGGCAGTGAATCGGTACCAATCCGTGTTCGTGTGGCGGATGATGCGCGTGAAAACTTGGCTCACCTGAGTAATATTCGCTTGCCGATAAGCTCAGATGTCTATTCTACGGGTATCAATGTGTCTACTTTGGCTGAGCTTGAATTGACCACAAGTCGAGGTGCGATCACCCGCCGTAATGGGCAACGTGTCAATACCATTGAGGGTTATATTGAAGCGGGTGTCTTACCTCAAACCGTGCTCAATGAATTCCAAAAACGCCTAGAAAGCTATCAGATGCCATCGGGCTATACGATTGGTTTTGGTGGTGAATCCGCTGAACGAGATAATTCAGTCAACAGCCTCATCTCGAATGTCGCTGTCGTGGTGGTATTGATGGTGTTGGTGGTGGTGATGTCGTTTAACTCGTTCCGAATGAGCAGCATCATCTTCATGGTCGCAGGATTGGCTGGTGGGCTAGGGTTGTTGTCGGTGTGGATCTTCGGTTATCCATTTGGTTTTACGGTGATCATCGCGATGCTTGGGATTGCGGGCTTAGCGATTAACGCGGCCATTGTGATTCTGACCGAATTGAAACTCGATAAAGAGGCTTCCTCCGGCAATGTAGATGCAGTCGTTGAAGCTGTGATGTCATGTACTCGACATATCAGTTCAACCACGATCACAACCGTGGGCGGCTTTATGCCATTGATCATTGCTGGCGGTGGTTTCTGGCCTCCGTTTGCGGTCGCGATTGTGGGCGGTACTGTGTTAACCACGCTTATCTCGTTCTACTTTGTGCCTGTGGTTTATCATTTGATGACTCGAAATCAGCGGAAAAACATCGCGACTCAAGCTGCGTAACTGTTTTTCAATTTAACTGCTCTTCAATTACCCATAATCGAGCCGTATCTGGTTCGATTATGGCGTTGTTCTCTCACTAAATTCATTCCAACTACCCTTCAAAAATATCACTAAGCCAATCTTCAAGTTGCTCTCGTTTATCTTGTGGGCCATTGATGATCACCAAACCGTTTAGTGTCGCGTGATCCCAAGATATGGTGCCAGTAGCTAGCGCATCGAACACATCGAGTTCCGTAATCAGTAATAGATCTTCCTCTGTAGGCAAAGTATCTCGACCTGACACATCGACACCTTTCTCAAGTTTAACTTGGCTGTAATGACCTTTAATTGCTTCGAATAAGTTGAACTCAATTTTGCTTGGGTGGGGTTTCGCAAGCGCAGCCTTGATGGCAAAGAGTCGAAAATGATCCGGTTTATTGAGGTTGTTGAATTCATCGTCTTGTCTGGCTGTGATGACGTTGCCAAAGACTTCTAGTGAACCGGGCTCTGTCACTAAACTAAATCCTGTATCTTGGTGAAGACCACAAGCGAAAGTTAGGGAAGATGTGAGTGAAAGAATGAGAGCAAATCGTTTTAGCATGTGTGAACCTTAAACGAACTAGGGCAGTTTTCTTACTTCAACAATAGATCGAGATTGTTGAGTGAAGGTTGCGAACTGTACCAATAAATAAACGATAAAGGGACCACAATAGGTCCCTAAGTTATCGGCTCGCCATCCTTAGCATGCCTTTGCTTGGTGTATATCTAATTAACGAACGATGAGCATGATCTCTTCTGGAGTCATTGGCTTATCGAAGTAGCTCATGAATTGACCGAAGCCCTTGATGTCGCCATTCGAGAACTTGAATGCACCAGACTGTAGGTTGCTACCAATCACTTGTTGAGCGTTTGGACCCGCAATCAAGATTTGGTTCAGTACTGCACGAGTGGTGTCGATTTGAACGTCTGCGCCTTTTACTGCTTCCTCGTGTAACTGAGCAATACCGTTACGGATTTCGATAGTGAATGCTTCGTTCGTATCAGAGAAGTTGTACGTTAGCATCATGTTCACGTCTAACGAGTTTTCTGCGATAAGCGTTGAAGTCATCATGTCGAAGATCTGCTTGCTTGGTAGCGCAGTAAGCACGTCAACAGAAGCGAAGCTGATCATGTTAGAGAAGTCACGTTTGTTCTCTAGTTCAGCCGCCGCGTTAAGCGCCCAGTTACGCCAGTTGATGTTCACTTGGTCTGCAGCCCATGCTTTGTAAGCTTGTGCTTTCATCTCGCGAGCTTCCATATCTTGCTTGTTTACCGTGATTGGGTAAGAAAGAATTTCTGCTGCAAATGTGTAGTTTTCAGCCTTAATTGCTGCTTGTGCAGTCGTAAGGATGTTCTCACGGCCGCCCATGATCTCTACGAACGCTTTAGCACGTTGCTCGTAAGCCATTGGCTCTAATTGCCATGGATCTGCTTCGAAGAAACCGTTGTAACCAACGTAGATCTGACGAACAGCATGTGCAACGGTACCGTAGTGCTCTCCTAACCAAGGGTGCTCAGCAAGGTGCTTAGGAAGTTTAACGACTTCAACTAGCTCGTCCGGCGTCATACCTTTGTTCATGTAACGGATAGTTTGGTCATGCGTGTATTGAATCGCATCACGGTAAGCCGTTAGTACGTCAGCTACCGCTTCTTTACCTTCAACTGGACGACCGTGAGAGTTAATCATGATCTCAGTGTCGAACTTACGCATTACGTCGATGCCCTTGAACCACATTGATGGGTCACGGAATTTAGTACCACGGATGGTGTGAAGGTTAGGGAAGTTTTCGCCTTGAAGTACTTCAGCCGCGTGCAGGATTTTTTGCTCTGGGAAGTAAACCACTAACTCATCTTTCGTTTCAGATGGCACGTTCTCAATGTGCATTTTCACGCCAGCGATTTCGATTTCGATGTGGCTTTGGCTTGGTACAAGCAGGTTTGGTTCGATGAACGAAATAGCACCTTGCATGAAGCGTGGGCCAAGGCCGTCATTTACTGTACCGTGCTCACCTTCTTCTACGTGCTTAGCACCTGTGTAAGAAGTGCGGTGACCAAATAGAGTACCTAGGTTTGAAGACCAGTTAGCCACTGCAGCTGTTAGGCCTTCTTCAGCGATGATTTTTACTTCACCTGATGCTACTTCTTCGTCAGTAACCCATGCACGCACGCCAGAGATGTGGTCGATGTGGTTGTGAGAGTAGATGATTGCTTTAACCGGTTTGTCTGTGATTTGACGGAACTGCTCTTTAACCGATTGAGCCATTTCTACTGACTCGCCTGGATCAACAATGATGATGCCGTCAGTACCTTCAATCATGACTGGTGTGTCTAGACCGAAGCCGTAACCAAGGTAAATATTGTCATCTACTTGGATGATAGCTTGGTCCATTTTACGACCATGCTTGGTTAGGATTGGATGAACGTGGTCAGATTCTGCAGTGTAAGCTAGAGAATCGCCCGTTTTAGAAACAACCTGGATACGTTCGCCTTTACCCCAGAACATGTTTGACTTGTGTTCGAATAGAACCTCGCTTTTGTAGCGTGCATCAAGATCGATGTTTTGGTATTGAGCTGCGTTTGCCGTTTGAAGTTCTTGGCCTACTTTCGATACTGCTTCAACAGTGGGTGTTGCTGATGCAAAACCAGAAGCAAATAGAGCGCTTGCGATAGCAACAGGAAGAGCCATTTTTTTGAATGTATTAGTCATGATAGTGACCTTATATTTGGATACAGGAATTGGATTTCTTGACTCAAATAATAGAGAGGGTAGAGGTCGCTATCTACACGCTAATAGTATTTCGATATATCGCTTTTACGATGATTGTGTTGTTATTTATATTGATTTTTCGATTTGTATCGAAGGTTAAATTAGGAAGATTGGTTTGTGATAGATACAAAAATGCCCTGAAAACCAGGGCATTTCTTAAAGAACTAAAAGTAATATTTTCGATTATCTAAGTGCTTACCAAGCTCCTAAGTAAGACTTATAAGATTGCAGGCGAACTGTTGCTGCACCGATAACATCAATAAAGCCCCAGAACGGATGCGGTTTCTCAGCAGAAATCCAAGCCGCACCAGCCGCACCGATTGGGATATCGAAACCTTCTGGTTCGATGATCTCAAGAACGATGGTACGGCCTAATCCGTTACTATTTCTTACAACGTGTTGACCAACACTCTGTGGGCCTTGAAATGGAGAAATAGCCGCTTCGCCAGTACCGGTTGTGAAGCTGTGTACTTTTGCTCTGAACACGTGACCTGGGTATGCATCAACGAAAAACTCTGCGAAATCGCCTTTTTGAACATATCCGTAAGTTTGGTCAGAAACTCGCATTTCTAAAAATTTCTTGTTGGTGTTGTAAAGGTGCATGTTGCCCATGACTGAACCTTCGGCAATGTTGACAATCGCGACTTGTCCATCAAACTCAGCACGAATCGTCTTTTTCTCTTGCGCCCAGTTCACTTTTTGAAGATCGGCAACCAATGAATTAAGTTCAGCGTTCATTACACGTAGGTCAGAATCGTATTTCTCAACATCACGCGCATTAAAGATTTGCGGTGATGTTTCAGCACGCTCAAGATCTCGTGTCATCTGCTTGATCTGTTCTTCCTTCTTAACAATGGCAGATTCGATCTTTGCTTTGTCAGCTGCAGAGTTAATGTCGACGAGTGTGTAAAGTACATCGTTTTCTTTTACTCGTTGGTTGTGGTCAACATGGATTTCATCAATTTGTTGGCCAAATACAGGCGACATTACCGCGTGTGGTGCTTTTACTGTGGTTGAGTTCGTTAAATCAACCGGCGCCCACAAGCGAGAAATAACCGCCAATACCGCAAGAATCGTTACGCCGCCAATGGCAGCCCACGTGTAGTTTTTGAAGTTCTTCTTCAGTGCGCCTGTCGCAAACAGTGACCATACAATTAGGATGTATGGAATCATCATCTCTTTCATTATGCGACCTCTTTTTCTGTAGGGGATGGTTTTGTTGGAGTCTTTTCTTCTGAAGCCTGTTCTTTTGAAGGCTGAGCTTCTGAAGACGGTTCTACTGGAGACTGTTGTGTTTGAGACGGCTCTGTTGCCGATTTTTCAGGTGATACGTGGACTGCGGCTGCCTCTGAATTGGTCGCGTCTTGTTTAGGCTGCACACCACGGCGAATGACATCACTCAGTGATTGACCAATATGTTTCCAGTTCGCTAGCGCGATAACCAAGGCGATAACCCAGAATGTTTTGCTGATGAAGAGCCCGCAAAGTGACAGTGCAAAAACGATCTGTACGTGAGCGCTTTTGTGTTCTTTTGCTTTATGCACACCCAGTTCATGCAACTGCCACATGCCGTAAACACCGGCTAATACCACAGCAATGGTCACCGAGAACAAGTAACCAGAGAAGTACTCCATCTGGAAGAAGTTCATCATCATTTCATTGGGATGATTGTTGAATTGAGACATGTCGATGTCTTTAGAATGGATAGTGCCTAACGGTGCAAGAGCCCATGCACCAGCAAACATTACCGCCATAAACAGGCAGAATTTAATCAAGACCATCACAACGGCCCAGATTTTCTGGAAAATGATTTTTATAAAGTTCATATCTCAACCTACATCAATAAGAAGAGAGAATTTGCAGCCTAGAAGTCACCTTTAATGACATCTTAAAAAGTAGATGTCTATTATGTGGGTAGATTAGTGCCCATAATAAACAAAAGTAATAGATGATATTTAAAGTGATATTGCACAGTCCAGACAACCGATTCTCGGTATCAAGAAGCGAATATGCTTCTCTACAAATCAATCTTTATTATTTGTCAGCAGACGTAAATGAAATGGCTATGAAGCGTTCGAATTAATATTCGCGCGGCTTTCTAGCGACTGTTTTTATTACGTGTATTACCTCGACAATCGAGGGGCTCTTCCATGACAATTGACATACCAAAGTAAAACATTGGTCAGTTTTCTATTTGGGCTGGTGATTGATTTGTTAGCAGGATAATAGGAAGAGTTTTGACCAGTATCTACCCAGAATTACGATTTGATAATATCGTAATTACGATTAGTAGTTATAACTCTAAATCGGTAAAGTGATTTATTTGAAAAGGCTCATATACAGATAGAAAACATTGTTCATTAACTTGGTTTGGATCATAGAAGTCGATGAAAAGTACTAAAAAGACTGGCCTAAAATATTGAATAAATTAGACCAGCTCTAGGGAGGATTTTAATCGATTATTTGAACGGGTTTAATGTAACAGGAGCAATAAAGAATTTTAGGTTCCAATCTGGTGCATATGGCACATACTCAGCTGGATTGGTCGTATTAACATTTGCGTCTGGTTTCATTACGTAATATTGAAGTTCTACACCCCAACGAACAGGCATCGGTCCAATCTTAAACATATCGATATAGCCTAACCCGACAGGTACAGTAAATTGGTCGGAACCATCTTTTGTCCAATCAATTTGAATATTAGGCGTCATACCAATTAACGCGGTGTTGCTGACACGATAGTTTAAGAAGTACTGGATGTCCGCTTGATTGGTTGATTCAGTAACGCTGTCGCTACCGCCTACATCCCACCATTGCTGAGCTAAGAAACCAACGTTCCAGCTTTCAATACTTGCTGGGTTACCGGTTTCTTTACCAAGGCGAGCGACCATTGCCGCAGGGCCTACTTGCCATTTATCTTGGGTTAAACCATCAGTACCAGTTGGCATGATCACCGTTGGACCAACACCCCAAATCCAGCCGTCATCACGGTTAGGCGCTGCCATTGATAGAAAGACGGTGTCTCCCATGCCATTTGTACGACCTTCAAAGAAATCACCGTCTTCACGGTCACCTGGTGAACTGTAGTGGTTGGCTACCAGACGGTTCACCAAGTTCCATTCGCCATCCATGATAGGAACAGGCATTACTGGTTGAAAGCTGAAACGGTTTTGCATTTCATGGTGGCCATCTTCTTTCTCAAGAAAGGTGTAATCATTCTGAGTGATTAGCATCCATACGTCAGATACCGGGTTAGCCGATTTTTTTGCGGCTTCCTGAACTGAGAGTTGTTCCTTTTCAGCCAGCGCAGAACCAGAGTAAGCGATAGCCGCACCGCTTAAGAGTAGGGAAATTATTTTAGTGTTTTTCATATTGATACCGAGGGTCATTATTTTGGTGCCATTGTAGTATTCACAAAAGGAATGTATATGTACCGAACGGAAACTCAGTGTCATGTAATTTGAGACAATGCTGTGGTTTCAAAGCGCGTTGCATGAAGTGCACCCCATTATTACAGGGCTCACGGAGAAGGGAGGGCTTTATTGTCTCAATATATGAAGGTTTATTGAGAGTTGATGAGTGTGAGTAAAGTCTGGTTAATATGCTTTTTATTAGCAAAATAATCGATGCGTTATACCTTTAACAAATGTTTTTATTGACGATATTTAATCGTTTTTACGATAGCATGGTGTTTATGGTCGCCTAACGAGTAATGATATATGAGCAACGAAATCCCCAACTTCAACCTACTTGCTGTGTTTTCTGCGGTGATGGAGCAGGGCAGTTTAAGTAAGGCTGCGGATCAACTCAGTACCAATCAATCGACCATCAGTACCGCGTTAGCCCGCCTAAAAAAAGAGATTGGCCAAGAGCTTTTTGTTCGTAAAGGAAGAGGTGTTGCGCCTACGTCTTATGCGCAAAGCTTGTATGAACAAATTAAAGCGCCGATCAATGAACTCAATGGTGTGTTTCAGTCGATGGCTAATTTTGATGAGCAATCTTCTGAACGTAAGTTTGTGATTTCTGCGCCTGAACATTTGCAGTGGGTATTACTCAATAGTTTCGCGGCGCTTCCCAATCAAAATTTGTCGTTAGAAGTGTTTGATCAACCAGACAGTGATGAGCGCATTTACGAAGATCTTTTGACGCAAGAGTTCGATGCGATGATCGATATTGTGGTGCCTGAACACCCAAGCATTGTTAGTGAAACTCTATATGAAGGCGAGTTTGTTATTGTGTGTAGAGAGGATCACCCGCGAATCCAAGGTGAAATCAGCGAAGCTCAGTTCCTAAGTGAAAAGCATGCCGTATTAGACAGAACACGACGCAAAGTTCGCAGTTTGAATCACTACACTTCTTTGGATCTGTCCCAACGTAAAATCGTATTTCATGGGCGTTCGCTGTTCAGTAATATCTTGCTGTGTAGCCAATCCGATTACATCACTGTGGTACCTTTATCTATGGCCGTGCAGTTCCAAGAAAAGTTAAGTTTACAGCTGTTCAAGCCACCCTTTGAGTATCAGCCGATGTCTCACTACCTGATTTGGTTGAAGAAGCAGAACAGCGACCCCGCTCATAAATGGTTCAGAGAACAAGTCATCAGTACGTCAGATGCAATGTCGAAGGCGCTTAAAGATAGGCGTTTGCAGTTTTAATTGAGGGTCTAACTCGAAGGGAAGCATTGGCTTCCCTTTTTTGTGTCATTGAGTTCGTGCTAGTCATAAATTTCATAACAAAAAATTATCACATTGAGAATTTTTGATAATTTCCTTAATTCCTCGGTGAATCGTATTATTTCACTCAGAGATTAGTGGATAACCTCCACTCAAAATCATAACGGCGCCATGCTTGTGGTGCCAATAAGGGTGAAATATGAAATTCCTACACACAATGATCCGAGTTGCTGATTTAGACAAGTCGATCGAGTTCTACACCAAGGTATTGGGAATGAAGGAACTTGAACGCCACGAAAACAACGACTACCGCTACACATTGGTTTTCGTTGGATACGAACAAGGCGGCACGACTATCGAGCTAACGTACAACTGGGATACTAACGAGTACGAGATGGGCAGCGCGTTTGGTCATTTGGCATTGGGTGTGGAAGATATTTACGCCGCATGCGACAAGATCAAATCACTGGGTGGCAACGTCACTCGCGAAGCGGGGCCAGTAAAAGGTGGCTCAACGCACATCGCATTTATCACAGACCCAGATGGCTACCAAATCGAACTGATTCAACTGGGTTAATCGAGGATATAACAATGACAAACGCACTATTTCAACCAATTCAACTTGGTAATATCGAACTTAAAAACCGTATTGTTATGCCACCGATGACGCGTTCTCGCGCAACGCAACCTGGCAATTCAGCAAACGATATGATGGCGGCTTACTACGCTCAACGCGCTTCTGCAGGTTTGATTATCGCTGAAGGCACACAAATTTCACCTATGGGTCAAGGTTACGCTTGGACTCCGGGTATCTACTCTGATGAGCAGATTGCGGGTTGGAAAAAAGTCACCGATGCAGTACATGAAAAAGAGGGCGTTATCTTCGCTCAACTTTGGCATGTAGGCCGTGTAACACACCCAGACAACATTGGTGGTGAACAACCAATTTCGTCTTCTGCACTTAAAGCAGAGAACGTAAAAGTATTCATCGATAATGGTACTGATGAACCGGGTTTTGTGGATGTGGTTGAACCTCGTGAGATGACGAAACAAGACATCAAAAACGTGGTTGGTCAATACCGCCAAGCGGCTTTGAACGCGATTGAAGCGGGCTTTGATGGTATCGAACTTCACGCGGCGAATGGTTACTTGATTAACCAATTCATCGACTCTGAAGCAAACAACCGCACTGACGAATACGGTGGTTCAATTGAAAACCGTTTACGTTTCCTAGGCGAAGTAGTTGAAGCTATGGTTGAAGCGATTGGCTCTGACCGTGTAGGTGTTCGCCTTGCTCCGTTCACATCGTTGAATGGTACGGTTGACGCTACGCCAGTAGAGACTTACACAGCGGCGGCGGTGCTACTTAACCTATACAACATTGTTTATCTGCACGTGGCAGAAGTCGATTGGGACGACGCACCTGAAACGCCAATAGCGTTTAAAGCAGCGGTTCGTAAAGCTTACAATGGCGTGTTGATTTACGCAGGTAAATACGACAGCGAGCGCGGCGAAAAAGCGGTTGCTGAAGGCGTAACTGATATGGTTGGTTTCGGTCGTCCATTCGTCGCAAACCCAGATCTACCCGCTCGTATTCAAAATGGTTACCCATTAGCAGCGCACGATCCAAACACATTGTTTGGTGGTGCTGAAAAAGGTTTAACGGATTACCCAAAATACGCAGGCTAAAAATAGCTGCCTGAAGCAGAGTATTGAGATAATATCTCGATCCTGTTGAATGTTTATAAAAAGCAACCTTGCAGAGTCGGGTTGCTTTTTTTGTTATTGGACCAAGTAAGATGATGAAAGCGATGCGCGGAGAGCTTTATCTCCTATTTGCTACCTTGTTAGCTGGGATTGGATGGATTGCATCTAAGCTGGTGGTGTTAGAAATGCCTGGGCCAGTGTTCATTGGTGTGCGATTCTTCGTCGCGAGTTTGATTCTTTTGCCATTTTGTATTCATCACATTCGTAAGCTTTCGCTTAAGCAGGTACTTTCTCTTTGCGGCGTTGGCTTGTTGCTGTCTGCTTCATTGCAAGTCTGGGTGTATGCAGTATCGATGACGGAAAGTTTGTCGGAAGGAGCGTTTATCATGAGCTTAGCCATGATCATCGCGCCGTTTGTCTCTTGGGTTATATTTCGAGTTAAGCCTAATCGTGCCTTCTGGATGTCATTTCCAATTGCGATTATCGGTATGTTGCTACTGACCCTAACTAACGGTTGGCACGTTGAGCAGAGTCAGCTCTATTTCCTATTAGCATCGATGTTGCTTTCGGTTCACTTTGTCATGAATAAGCGAGTGATTACGAATATCAAACCTATAGCTTCAATTTGCGTTCAGCTTTTTGTGGTGGGTGTTAGTGGGTTAGCGTTTGCTTCGATGACCACTCAACCAGAGTTTGAAATAACTCAAACCTTAATATTCTGGTTTATCGTCTCAGCGGTTGTCGCGACATCGATCCGTTACTTATTGCAAACTGTCGGTCAGCACTCCGTGAACATGGAAGTGGCGGCATTGATCATGATTCTTGAGCCGGTGTGGACATTGTTATTGAGTGTCAGCGTGTTGGGAGAAACGGTTGAGATGCAAAAGCTACTAGGCGGAGCGGTAATTATTGGTTCGTTATTTTGTTATATCAAATGGTCGAGACGAAAATAAAACACTCGGCGCAAGGCCGAGTGCTCGTTGGTTGTTAGCGCATGTTTATAGCTCATTAAGCATGTACTAGCAGTAAGCTCCGGTCACAGTAAGATCAGATTGCTGCGACCATCTTTTGAAGTAGCTTGATCATCTGCTGTTGTTCTTCAGCGTCCAACTCATTCATCAGTTCTTTGTTTAAACGAGTAGGGATTGGAATCAACTGTTCTTCGAGTGCTTTCCCTTTTTCCGTTAAGTAGATTCTGAAAGAACGACGACTGTTTGGATCGGCTCTGCGTTCAACCAGCTCAAGCTTTTCTAGCTTGTCTAGTGTGCGAGTCGTCGTTGAATTCTCGACTTTGGACTTTGCCGCGATATCACGCTGAGTAATACCTTCCTCTTCCCATAGGCACATCAAGGTTGGCCAGAGCGCAATGGTTAAGCCATTTTCTTTCAATTCTGTGTCGAAATCTTTGCTCGCTTTATTGGCGATCACGTTGATCATCCAACCAAAGCTATTTTGCCTATCAAATTCTTGTGACATCCGTCAGTACCTAATTCTTACGATGACATTACAACTATTGTCATCGTAACTAATACCGATGCAATTAGCACCAACATTGCTTCGTTATTTGATAAAAAAACGAATTGACTGCTAATTTTGAATTAATCGCGAATCGTGACCTTGGTGATCATAATATCTTCGCAAGGTACATCTTCGTGTCCCCAGCGAGTGGTCGTTGGAGCGACAGCAATCTTGTTGACCACGTCCATGCCTGCCGATACTTTGCCAAACACTGCGTAACCCCAACCTGCGTTGCTGGTCGCGGTATGGTCAAGGAAATCATTGTCGTCAAGGTTGATAAAGAACTGCGCCGTTGCTGAGTGTGGTGCGTCTGTACGAGCCATTGCCACTGAGCCAATCACGTTCTTTAGTCCACGATTTGCTTCATTGACGATAGGTGCGTGTGTTGGCTTCTCTGTCATGTCTATAGTGTGTCCACCACCTTGAATCATGAAACCCTCAATTACACGGTGAAATGTGGTGCCTTCATAGAAGCCTTCTTGGCAGTATCTAAGGAAGTTTTTTGAACTTACTGGCGCTTTCTCAAGGTTAAGTTCAATTTCGATGTTGCCAAAGTTAGTGGTCAGAATAATCATAAAGGTGCCCAATGTTCGAGTACTAATATTTTGAGTACTACAGAGTAGTGGATGACGTAATAGGGTGCAGTATATGAGAAATAACGACGGATGCCAGTGAACAGTGATTCTGACGTGTATTCAAGGGCGATCTGAATGATCTTCGAGCGTGCGTTGCGCGCTCACTTCACTTGTATAGACAAGAAAGCCAACGAACAGGTCGCTGGCTTTTGAGGTTTTAAAGATTATTGCTTTTGATTAAAGCGTTAGAAGGTAATTTACCAGCTGGTTGTACTCTTCGTAGCTCTTGATTTGATCCGGTTTTACGATGTATTTGTTGTTAACTAATACGCCTGGAACGCCAGTTAATGTGCTCGCATCAAACTGCTTATCAAAACGCTTCTGCATTGAGTTAACTGCGAAACCGTTGTAGGCCGCATCAAACTTCTTCGCATCGATACCGTTATCAATGAAGATCTGGCGCAGTTCCGCTTCGTTTCTTGGAGTCTGTTGCTTCTCGTGAATTTTGGCGAACATTGCTGGAGCCATATTGTCTTCAGCGTCGAGTGCAATCATGGTCGCGTAAGCTTTTGCCATAGGCACAGCCATGTCGTTGCCCATAAACGCTACGTGCACTTTTTGAAAGCTTGCTGACTCTGGTAGATCTTGTTTAAGGAACTCAATGACGCCTTCAAATTTGTAGCAATGAGGGCAGTAAAACGAGAAGAACTCGGTAACGACGGGTTTATCTGCTTTCGCTACGTCGAGGATCTTGTAGTGAGTACCTTCTTCAAACTGAGCGGCATTAATTGAAGCGCTCATGATCAGAGCTGCGAATAGGCTAAATAGCTTTTTCATGTGTTATTTCCTAAATTTGGATGTCATTGTTTACAGCGATAGAGCTGTATTAGTAATACGTTGGCAAGCGTTGCCAAACAGGGACAAACAATTAATAAATAGGAGGGCGATAAGGAGCTTGTGGCGACATGATTGCCTTGTGTGAAGGCTCTTTCTCGATCAAAGCCAATGAACCAATTTGGGTATCAAAAGACTCTGACACAATCAACGGTGGCATTTTAAGTAAGCATACAGAGCCACAGCAGTGGTGTTCTACATTGGGTTGCGCGCTGGAATATGGGAATGAGTCACTGGTGTCGAATGAGGAATCGGTGTTCAGCGATAAGGTTGATAGATTTTGAGTTACCTGCATAGCATTGGCGTTCGCGATACTGTCCACACTGACGGTGGCCACTAACATAGCGAATAGCATAAAAGCATGTACCCAAATTTTGCTTATCAACTTTGGCATGGAATATTGGTCTTTGTGTCCGAATTAAGGTTGGTATGAATCACATTCTGCAACCGCTAAACAGGAAAGCGTAGAACGAGCGCATGATACATCACTCGTTTACGCATCTCTAATTAAACCCAACAAAACTTAGCAGAGCTCAACTTTTATTACGCTTGGTACTGTTTAAGGAACATCTCGACGCTGGAATTAATGATTATTTGCTTGTGCTGCTTATCAGGAGAGGGCGCATGACCAATGATCTGTGGCCAAAATGCAAAAGATTTCAGCAGGGCGATAAACTGAGTGGATGCAAACAATGGGTCGAGTTCAACCAAACGCCCATCAGCCAATGCCGCTTTGATCCAAGTCGTCAGGCCGCTTTCTGCTTGAGAATATTTTTCCATCGCTTGATGCGCGAGTTCTGCGTTATGAAAATATTCAGAGAACAGTACGCGAGATAAGTCGATGAAACCTTCAGACTCGAGAAGCTCAAGTTCTTGGTTGGCTATAGAGGTAAGTTGTTCATCTAGCGGTTGTTCGGCTTGATAGGGGAACTGAGTCGCTGCGAGTGTTTTGCTCCAAATGCTGTCTAAAATCTCATCCAGTAGCAGTTCTTTACTCGCAAAGTGATTGTAAACCGTGCGCTTTGATACTTCCGCGCGGCTCGATATTTTATCCATGCTGGTGGCTTTATAGCCATGCTCGGTAAACTCTGCGATGGCAGCGGCCACGATAGATTCGCGTTTTCTTTGGCTTAGTGTTTTTTTTACCGTCATCTGGATATTACTCAATATGTCCTGGTTAGTATTGCATACTCTAATTTTACACCAGTAAGTTTACTTTTAGAATACCAATCAGTGTATTGGTAATTAGCACGCTAGCACCTGAATCGCTTTGCAATGAACTGCGGGTGTCATAGAATCGAAAACGTATTCGAATTTTATTGATATCAACGGAAGAGAATAAACAATCAATGAGTAGTATTTTAGAGTGTATTCGTACAGTTGGACGAGGGGAAAGAGGTCGTAAGCCTTTGTCGTTCGAACAAGCCTACCGCATCATGGATGAGTATTTAAGCGGAGAGGTCGGTGACGACCAAATGGCTATGCTACTGATGTTGATTCGTGTGCAGAATGAAACCAATGAAGAGATCGCAGGCTTTGTAAAAGCGTTTCAATCTCGAGTGCCAGACTTAGGTGCTGATATCGATTGGCCGTGTTATGCAGGTAAGCGTAACGATAACGCCAGTGGAAAGCCTTGGAACCTGTTGGCAGCAAAAATTCTAGCTGACAACGGCTATAAAGTATTAATGCATGGCTACATGGACAAACCCAGTGGTCGTACGCATGCCGAAACGCATTTAGAATGTGTCGGCGTTCGCAGCGCGCAAGATCCGCAAGACGCAAAGCAGATTCTAGAAGCCGATGGTATTGCTTACTTGCCTTTGGCGAACTTCGCCCCACAAGCTCAAACTATGATTGGTTGGAAACATCGTTATGGACTGAGAACTCCGATTAATACCGTTGTTCGTGCATTGAACCCTGGTGGTGGACGTTTAGGCTTGCGTGGCAGCTTTCACCCTGGATTCCCACAGCTTCATGCAGAAGTTGAGCATGTGATTGGCAATAAATCCCACTCGGTGATTTCATTTAAAGGCATGAATGGCGAATCAGAATACAACCCCAAGGTAAGCCAAACTGTCTGGATGAGTTCTCCTGAAAAGGTGGAATCTTTCTACTGGGAAGGCACGATGAATGCTGAGCTGCCTCTGCCTTCTGAATGTGTACTGGGTACACCGGAAGATGAGATGGAGCTGATGGCGAATAGTGTTGTGGATAGTATGACGGCGATTTTATTCGCAGAAACGCACGATAAGGCTGAAGCTTACTCAAAGGCAGCGCGTTTGTGGGAAGCCTATTGCACTCGTTAGTAGCTACTAGCCAGTCGTTAAGAGCTAGCAAATAACGTATAGCGATTGAAATCGTGAATGAGAAGGTCAGCGAATGCTGGCCTTTTTCGTATATTTACCGTGGTCGGTATTCGCTGTTGAATTAAGTAGGCAATCATTGTCAAGGTGATTGCCTACTCATAACATGTTATTCAACGGTGTTCTGTGCTGTTGACCATGCTGCTTAAGCTTGCCGAACAAGACATGCGTTATGAGTGCGCTATTTTAGGAATAGGCCGAAGTCGATCTCTTGTTCTCTTCCGTATTTAACCAGTTTCACTTTCAAGTTGTGTTCTGCTGCAAGATCAATAGCTAAGTTAGACATGCGCTTTATCTCATTAAAACAGCTTGAGATTAGGGGCTTTTCTTGGTTGTCGACAGTAGCGATAAGTGTGTTCTCTGTACCTTCGTTGTCTGCATAAACATACGCGTACATGTTGTTGTCGTGTTGCATAAATTACCTAAGTTGAGCTTTTTATTATTAGTGTGATGAAGGTTACAGTATTTATGTATTCAGGCTAGCTTATGGGAGGAATCAAAGGTAAGAGTTTGTAAGCGGTGTTTAAATTTTTGCTTCATAGGCATGCGTGCAAGCCTTTTGTTACCTCGTTTTTTGCTTTGGTAGGTTTTGCCTATCAATAAAATTGTTGAAATCCATTTAGTAAAATCAAGATTTTAGACAACAATTAAGGTAACACGATAGAAAAATCGATAACAAAACGTATTTTAGGGAGAACGCAATGCATTCTATTAAAGTGAAAGATTACATGACGCCGCAGGTTGTGACATTCACTCCTGATATGCCGTTAAGTCTCGCGTTAGACAGAGTAATGCGCAGCCATCATATGGGTGGTCCAGTCATTGATGATAATGAACAAGTGATTGGTTTCCTTTCTGAACAAGATTTACTCGAGAAGTTAGTGAAGGTGAGCTATTTCTGCCAAGACACGCATATTGTAGGTGATTGTATGTACCAAGAAGTTCTCTCGGTATCACCAGAATTATCCATTATTGAATTGGCAGATATGATGCAAGTTGGAAAACCCAAAGCTTATCCAG
Source organism: Vibrio tasmaniensis 1F-187 (assembly GCF_000272405.2). Classification (GTDB taxonomy): domain Bacteria; phylum Pseudomonadota; class Gammaproteobacteria; order Enterobacterales; family Vibrionaceae; genus Vibrio; species Vibrio tasmaniensis_A. The sequence goes on along the minus strand of NZ_AJZM02000220.1, from coordinate 52,190 downwards.
TACTCGATAACAAAAAGCTAGTGGGAATGATCACTCGAACCGATGTTTTGAGAGCAATCGGCAAGAACTTAGATGAATGCTTTAAACATCAGGTATAGTTTTAAACATCATGTATAGTGGTGCGTTAAGAACGATTATTTTTCTCAATACCCTCAATTGAAAAGGCGCACTAGCGCCTTTTTTCTTTGTAGAGCTTTTCTTGGTGGATCTTTTTTGTAGATCCCTAGTTTGTGGCTGACTAGCTTATAGAGCTTTATTTTGTGGTGTTCCAACTTTTGGAGGTTTCATGTCAAATCAAACTGCGAAGTTTGTAGAAGGTTCAACGATGCGCCACATATTGGTGATGTCGGGGGCTGGCTCTGTTGGTTTGATGGCGTTATTCGTGGTCGATTTACTCGATATGTTGTTCATCAGTATGTTGGGACAAGTCGAATTGGCCGCGGCTGTTGGTTTTGCAGGCACACTGACATTTTTCTCTACCTCCGTTTCGATCGGTACTTCTATTGCTATGGGTGCGTTGGTTTCCAAAGCTATTGGTTCAAAGAATCAAGAACACGCTCGAAACCTCGCTACTAGTATTATGCTGACTGCTTTTGTCATCAGTTTGACGATTACTGCGGTGATGTTCGCCTATATCCCAGAGCTACTTGCTGCGATTGGTGCAAAGGGGGTTGCCGCAGAGCGGGCGCAAGCTTACCTGCAAATCTTATTGCCAAGCGGGCCATTTCTAGCGCTAGCGATGGCTGCGGGTGCAGGCTTGAGAGCTGCAGGTGATGCCAAACGTTCGATGTGGGCGACCTTGTCGGGCGGCATTGTTAACGCGATTCTCGACCCTTTGTTTATTTTTGGTTTTGGTTGGAACATCGAAGGGGCGGCTATCGCTTCTGTCTTTGCTCGTTTTTCAGTACTCTTTTTCTCGCTTTACCCTTTGATTCGCAGTCACCAGCTGGTGACTCCCCCTTCTCTTGTACAATGGCGCATTAATATTCGACCAATATTGGCTATTGCGCTGCCTGCTATTATCACCAATACCGCAACGCCTATCGGTAATGCGATTGTAACGACGGGGATTGCACAATACGGAGAGGATTTTGTCGCGGGCTTTGCTGTGATAGGTCGTCTGACGCCGGTTTGTTTTGCGGTTATCTTTGCTTTGTCTGGCGCTGTGGGCCCTATCATTGGGCAAAACTTTGGTGCAGAGCGAATGGACAGAGTAAAAGAAACACTCAACAACTCATTGTTGGTTACAACGGCGTACACCATCACCGTTTGTATTCTCTTATACTTTGTCCAAGACTATGTGATCCAAGGCTTTAGCCTACAAGGTGATGCAGCAATTATTGTTGCCGCATTCTGTACCTATGTGGCGTTAACCTTCACCTTCAACGGCGCACTGTTTGTTGCCAACACGTCTTTTAATAACTTAGGTAAACCGCTTTACTCGACGGCACTGAATCTGGGTAAAGCCACTCTCGGTACATTGCCGTTCGTTTACTTAGGCTCGCAATGGTATGGCGCATTGGGTGTGCTGTATGGGCAAGCCTTGGGCAATGTTTTGTTCGGAATACTCGGTACCCTAGTGCTTCGCTATCATATTGCCGAGCTTATGCAAGGTTCCCAAGTTGATCCTGTAGAAGACGATGTGTCGATAGTCAGCTTGAATACACAACCATTCTGTTCACATGATGCCGTTCTTATTGATGATGTATCGGCGAACAGAGAAGAGTGTAAAGAGCTCAAGTCGCAATAACAGCGACACTCCAATATAGATTAGTTGGTTTGTAAATTTCTTCTTGGTCTTGGACAATTTGTTCTTGACCTTGGAGTAGTCTCCAAGGTTTATACTTTTGTTGTACTTAAGGTTCTGTTGCTCATGAGTGAGCAATAACCTCAAGGCTTTTGAGTATTAAGGAGATACATTATGTGCGCAAAACACGCAGCGTGCCGCTCAACAAAAGTGGACGTTCAACCACAAGCGACTGGAGCAAGTTGCTCTAGCCCTAAAATTTCAAGCATTACCGCAGCAGGTACTTCATCTTCATGTTGCAGCTCTTCTGCTACTGCGTCTTCATCGTCAGGAGATGATTGTTGTGGTTCAGACAGTGGAGAAGAAGACAGTCAGTCCTCTACTCAAACTTTAAATGCCCAATTTTCTAAAAGTTGGTTGGTCTCAGGAATGGACTGCCCAGCTTGTGCTAAAAAAATAGAGAAAGCCGTTAGTAACATTGAAGGTGTTATTCAAGCCAAAGTTCTCTTTGCCACCGAAAAGCTAGTTGTGAAATTCGACAATGAAAGTCTTGCCGACACCATTGAACAGGTCTCTATCAAAACGGGCTTCCCTCTTTCGGAAGTTGGTTCTAAAAAAGAAAAACAGCACCCCGAGACTTTTTGGCAAGCTCATATCCAACCTAATTTAGAAATTATAGCGATTGCAGCCGCAATGCTCTTCGCAGCACTGTTGAAAAGTATTTCTCCTCAACTAAGTGAAGGTTTGTTTACCGTAACCTGTTTGCTTGGTTTGTATCCAGTGGCCAAGAAAGCAGTTCAGTTGGCACGTTCAGGTACGCCGTTTGCAATCGAAACCTTAATGAGTGTTGCCGCGCTCGGTGCTTTATACCTTGGCGAAACCGCTGAAGCTGCGATGGTTCTGTTACTGTTTTTGATTGGTGAGCGTCTAGAGGCATTTGCTTCATCAAGAGCAAGAAGTGGTGTTCAAGCCTTAATGGCATTGGTGCCAGAAAATGCCACCAAGATTATCAACGGCGACCGTGTTGACGTTGCAGTAAGTGAACTTGCTCCTGGTGACGTGATTGAAGTGGCAGCGGGTTCTCGTTTACCTGCTGATGGTCAACTTATTACCGACGCTGCGAGCTTTGATGAAAGTGCGCTAACGGGTGAGTCTGTTCCTGTCGAACATATAGCAGGCAACAGCATCATGGCTGGTGCTGTGGTGGTCGATAAAGTCGTTCGTATCACCATCACGTCAAAACAGGGTGAGAATGCGATCGACCGTATTCTTCACTTGATTGAAGAAGCAGAATCTCGTAAAGCACCGCTTGAACGTTTCCTCGATAAGTTTAGCCGCTGGTACACACCACTAATGATGTTGGTGGCTCTGTTGGTCATCATCACCCCACCATTGCTGTTCGCGCAGCCTTGGGAAACCTGGGTTTACCGAGGTCTAGCTCTATTGTTGATTGCTTGTCCGTGTGCGTTGGTTATCTCGACACCTGCTGCAATTACTTCTGGTTTAGCAGCAGCGGCGAAACGTGGCGCATTAATTAAAGGCGGCGTGGCACTAGAGCAGTTAGGGAAAATTCAAACGATTGCCTTTGATAAGACAGGTACGCTGACTGAAGGTAAGCCTCAGGTTACGGATATTCAACCTCTATCAGGTTGGAAACAAGACGCGATGCTTCGTGTAGTTGGGGCGATTGAAGTTGGTTCGACTCATCCTTTGGCGCAATCGCTTGTCGCTAAAGTTAAAGAGCTGAATGTTGAGATCCCTGAGTCACACAACAAGAAAGCGCTCATTGGTAGCGGTGTTGAAGGCGATGTCGATGGTGTTAAGTATCAGGTTTTATCACCGTCTAAAGTCACGTTCGCTCTTGGACCCGATGTGGTTTCTCAGGTAGAAGCATTAGAAGGCGAGGGCAAGACGGTTGTGGTTGCTCTTGAGCTTAAAGATCTAGAAGAGTCAACAGAACAAGCTACGACTGTGATTGGTTTGATTGCTTGGCAAGATACGTTACGTAGTGACGCTAAGCTTGCGATTGAACGACTTAATTACTTGGGTATTCAATCTATCATGCTCACAGGGGACAACCCACGAAGCGCAGCAGCGATCAGCAGCAAAATTGGTATGCAATATAAAGCGAGCCTGCTTCCAAGTGACAAGGTGTCTTATGTTGAAGAGTTATCTCAACAGTCACACGTTGCTATGGTCGGTGATGGCATCAACGATGCGCCAGCAATGAAAACGGCGAATGTAGGTATTGCTATGGGGGGAGGTACTGATGTTGCGCTTGAAACGGCAGATTCAGCACTGACTCACAACCGTTTAACTGAGCTGCCCGCGATGATTGAATTGTCGCAAGCGACTATGAATAACATTCGTCAAAACGTAGCACTAGCGCTCGGTTTGAAAGGTGTGTTCTTGGTGACCAGTTTGCTTGGTATTACCGGGCTTTGGGTTGCCGTTCTTGCAGATAGTGGCGCGACAGCACTGGTGACACTCAACGCACTGCGCCTGCTTCGATTCAAGTCTAAAGCGGATTAAGTTCAGCTCTCAGACATAGACGCTCTTAATTTTAAAAGCGTCTTATATAAGAAGCATCTCGCATAAAAGCGCCTTTAGCGGTCATACGTTAAAGGCGTTTTTTGTCTCATTAGTATGCAACGCAGCCGTTCGGATTGCTTATTTTTGTGATGCCAATCGGTTTTTCGTGAAACCTGAAATGTTGTTGCGATCATTGGTGTGATGTTCGTCACTTCATTTCATTATGAGCTTGGTTAGAGTGTGTTCGTACCCCACGAATTTACTATGAGCTTAAATAAGGGTAAAAAGCCCAATAAGCCAAAAGGAGCGAACTATGTCTCAAGCTGTTTTCCACTTAGGTGTTACTGAAGCAGATCTTAACGGTGCTACTCTTGCGATCATTCCTGGTGATCCTGCTCGTGTGCAAAAAATTGCAGAAGAGATGGAGAATCCCGTATTTCTTGCGAGTCACCGTGAATACACGCTTTACCGCGCAGAGCTAGACGGTAAGCCAGTTGTTGTATGTTCAACAGGTATCGGCGGCCCATCTACTTCTATCGCAGTTGAAGAGCTTGCTCAGCTTGGCGTTCGTACTTTCCTACGTGTTGGGACTACTGGTGCGATCCAACCTCACGTAAACGTGGGTGACATGATTGTTTCTACGGGTTCTGTTCGTCTAGACGGCGCTAGCCTGCACTTCGCTCCTATGGAGTTCCCAGCAGTTGCTGACTTCGAAGTTGCTACAGCAATGAAAGCAGCAGTTGAAGAATCAGGCGCAGCAGTTCACATGGGCGTAACCGCTTCAAGTGACACTTTCTACCCAGGTCAAGAGCGTTACGACACGTTCTCTGGTCGCGTGGTTAAGCGTTTCCAAGGTTCTATGCAAGAATGGCAAGACATGGGTGTTCTTAACTTCGAAATGGAATCTGCAACGCTACTAACAATGTGTGCAAGTTCTGGTTTGAAAGCAGGTTGTGTTGCTGGTGTGATCATCAACCGTACTCAAAAAGAGATACCTGATCACGAGACACTAAAAGTAACGGAAGCGCGCTCAATCAAAGTGGTTGTAGAAGCTGCTCGTAAAATGCTTTAAGTCGGTAACAGTACTTTTAGTTTTCAAGTGCTTTAAGTTTTCAAGTGCTTTAAGTCTTAAAATGACTTCAAATTTTGAAAATGGCCACATCGAATGATGTGGCCATTTTTTTGGGTGTTTACAAGTCCTTTGAGCTTTTTACCTTGCGAGCTTTAGACTTTGTAAACGTAGACCTTGTGAGCTCTAAACCTTGTGAACATCTAGATGCTGTAAAGTTTAGACCTTGTCAATACGGGCGGGGTAGTGGATATAAGTCATTTACTACGATTGGCATAATCGTTACGGGTACAAAAAAGGCGAGTGACTTAAGCGGTCATTCGCCTTTTTGTTTTTGAGAATTCGATATGTTCGAGTTTCTTAAATTAGCACTCTAAATCTTCATCACCACCGGCAGCGGTAAACCATGCCGCGAGATGTGTTTTAAGATCTTTTAATTCGTCAGGGCCAATCAATGCAAGGCCAAGATCTTCTGCTCGTGTGATGTCATTATGACGAAGAGGGCGGAAGCTCACCAACATTGCACGGGCCTGTAGGCCACCTAGCAGGTCTCTGAGCGATTCCAGCTTGTACAAGGTATCATCGCCATCATCTCGCATACCTTTGGTCTTACACTCGATGATGTGCAGCTTATTGTTCACTACAGAAGCAACATCAAGCTCATTACGAACCTCACGCTCACCGAGTTGACGATAAACCTGAACATTCAAAGAGCGGTCTTGAATGGTCGGCATGTCATCTTGGATCTGCTTTACGGTGCTATGAACCAATGTCTCAAGCCATTCGCCGTTTGAGAAGCGTCGCGCGTCTTCATTGGCAAACGTCAAAATACCATTGTCATAAGTGGCAATCTTAGCTTCAACCAAATCGCTCAACAGCATGTTCAGCTCGCGATAACCTTGTTGCTTCTCAGACAAGCCCACATCAAGCCTCTGTTCTTTACGGCAGGTCGTTGCAAGGTAGTTCAATGTAGCAAGGCCTGGGCCTAATTCTAATGCGTTACTTGCCCAACGCTCACCCAGTTCATACAGTTTTTGGTCAAGTTGCGGAGACAGTTGTACATCGCTGAATTCACCACGAGCACCGAATACCGTTAAGTAGTCATCGATAGTGATGCGGTCTTGAACTTGTGCGTCTTCTTTCCCATTCGGGTAGAGCCAGCACAGCTTGTCACTGTTTGGTTCAACAACAAAGATTGGCCAGTGGTAAGTACGAAATACTTCATAGACAGACAGTAGGCGGTGACGAAGGCCACAACTTGCGTTGAGCTTCACTTCTTGTCCCCGAGCTTTTAAGTCTTCAGCAAGGTTTTGGATCGATTCTTTAATTGCAGAGGTGTTTACGATAGTTGGAATCTCGAAAAATTCACTCGTAATATCACGCTTCTGCAAAACGCTGTCTAAGCGTTGATAGATACTGATTTGATTTTTGTCACCGATGAACACGATGTGAGTGCTGATCGTTCGGTTGTCGAGTAGTGGGGTGATCAACCGAATGGGGTCTTGATCGATAATGCCAACATGAACAGCCATATAAATTCCTTAATAGCGGCTCGCTCATAAAGGTGAAAGAAAAACGGGAAGCAGCAAGCCTTTATCATCATATAATGACAAAGCTCATAAAAAACAAGGGCAACCCTTGATAAAAGTTGCCCTTGTTCAATTAGTTATCACTATTGGGTGAGATATCCCAACATTTCAGGTGAATATCTATTGGTTCTTCGTTTACTTATAGCTTGAATTGATGAACTAAATCGCCTTGCTGGTTTGCCAGAATTGTTAGGTTTTGGCTTGCCTCTGCAATTGATGACATCGCTTGATAACTCTTATCAGCAATCTGGTTGATGTCTTCAATGTTACGCGCGATATCACCCGAAGTTTCACTCTGCTCAGCCGCGGCTTGAGAAATGTGCGTACTCATTCGACTGATTTCTAGAATCAATGCCTGAATTTCTTCCATAGCACTATTAGCACTTGAAGCTTGTTCAACCGACATATCCATATCGCTCATGCAGCTTTCAATCACATTACTTGCTGTTTTAGAACTTGATTGTAGGTTACTGATCATGGTCTCAATTTCAGACGTCGATTGAGTTGTCTTTTGTGCCAGTACTCGGACTTCATCTGCAACTACAGCAAATCCACGGCCTTGTTCACCAGCGCGTGCGGCCTCGATTGCTGCGTTGAGTGCAAGTAGGTTGGTTTGATCAGCAATACCACGAATAACATCGAGGATAGAGCCAATCTGGCTACTCATTTGTTGTAGCTCGCCTACAGCACCCACGGATTCAGTCAGACGTACCTCAAGTTGATTAATGGTACTGATGTTGGTGTTCATGACCTGGCGACCTGATTCAGAAGCCGATTCTACTTGTTGAACCATAGTTAATGAGCTTTGTGCGCTGTTTGCTACTTCTTGTACAGAGTGAGACATTTGTGTCATTGCCGTTGCGACGGTTGCTGTTTGTTCACGCTGACTGTTCAATTGAGCCTGTGTCTCAGAAGAGGTTTTTTGGTTTACGCTTGCAGTATTGGTTAGGTCATCTGAAGCGTCATTCAGTTTCACCAGAATATTGTGCAGGTTGTCGGCTAAGGTATTGATGTGACGGCTTACTCGGCTGAATTCGTTGTCGTATCGAATATCGATACGCTGAGTCATATCTCCTTCAGTCAGGCCTTCTAATGTACCTAGGATACGCGTTAGTGGCTCTCTTACACTATGTGCAATGTGGTAACCAATTGCTGCAGCGAATACGGTGACAACAATGCCAATTGCAATCGCTTTGAATAGACCGTTGTCGTAGATGCTGCTCGCATCTGCTAATGATGAGTTGAGTTGCTCTTCCGCTGTGACGTTGAAAGAATCCAGTACCGCCATTGCTTGGTCGACTTCAACGGCTAGATTAGCAATGTTGATGTACAAGGCTTCTTTCGCTTTCAGATAGTTATTATGTTTATCTAAAACACCGCCTTTTTGTCCCACGTCTTTGGTGAAATTTTTAACCGATTCATCGAAAACATTTTTAATCGCAGGCAATTGTGTCGCTAAGCCACGGTACGCGTAGTTTAGGTGGGTAACGGCCTTTTTGTTTTGGTTGACGGCTTTTTGTACGAAGGCAACATCAGAACTTGCTAGTGCATCAGAGGTAATCACCTCGGCGTCTTGTAGTTTAATAAAGTAGCTCTTTGCCATCACTTTTACAGAGATGCTTTTTTGGTCGGCAACGTACTCTTTCATGCCAACGGTCAATTCTGAATGTAAGCGTTGGAAATCACGTGATGCTTTTTGTACTTGCTCTTGCGCCTCAAACATAGCGATATAATTGTTCATCGCTTCATCTGCTTCGGTGAAGTAACGTTCTTCCATCGCTCTTAATTGCGTGATGCGCTCAGTGAGCGAGGTATTGTCTTGGCTTGCTGTTTCTAGGCTACCTAGAACTTCAGAAAAAGCGTTTTGTGATGCAGCAAACTCTGTACGCATTGCAGACATACGCTCAGAATTTTGTGTGGTTAAGAAGTCTTTAAATGACTTGTCAGCGGAAAGTAATTGGACACTTGTTTGGTTTGAAAGCGCAACCAGCGGCAATGAGACTTTTGAGACGCTCTCAAAGTTGCTATGTATCTGATTCATGCTGCTCATCATGATGGTTATCGTGACTGCGAACATGATGATGATCAGTGCGAAACCAGCGTACATACGCTTGATCACAGATCCCTTCATGACTTTCTCCCTAAATAAATGTGGACCTAATACCAGGTCAAAACAAAACTAACAAAATTATCAGGATTCTATTGAGCTCGGCTTACGCATTTTATGACGCACACGTCAAAAATAGCCCTTTGTCCTAGCCAATATGCTGTTCTTGAGAGGTAAGGCGTGTTTTTTTTGATTTGAACGGTGTTTTTTATTATGCTTTAAAGCAGGTTTATTGTGGTTTGATGCGGCATAGCGCATACTCAAAGCATTAAAAAATAAATGTTTTATCGGAGAGACACATGGCTGAAGAAACCATTTTTAGTAAGATCATCAATAAAGAAATCCCAGCAGATCTACTATACCAAGACGATTTAGTAACCGCATTTCGCGATATTAACCCTCGTGCTCCTAGTCATATTCTAATTATTCCTAACAAGCTGATTCCAACAACGAATGATGTTGAAACGGAAGATGAAGCAATGATGGGACGTATGTTTACTGTTGCTCGTAAGTTAGCAAAAGAAGAAGGCATTGCAGAAGATGGCTATCGTCTTATTGTGAACTGCAATTCTCACGGTGGCCAAGAGGTTTACCATATTCACATGCATTTGGTTGGTGGCCGCCCGCTTGGTCCGCTTTTAATGAGTTAATTAAAAGGCTAATAAGCTAACGAAACAGTTAATGATCTCGTTAATACAAGTTAATGGTTAATTAACATAAACAGCGAGTTGGAAAATTTGTTGTTTGTATGCCAACTTTTAGTTTTATCTGTTGTCTGAATATCGGCATCGATTAGGTAGAGCCTAAAAAGCAAGGTATCCACTTGCTTAAGATCCTTTTAACAAAGTTGGCATTTTAAACATGCACGGAGACGATAAGTGAAGCACCAGTTTAGATTCGCTTCCATTGCCCTGTTATCGGCGTTGACAGCGGGTTGTGCGAATATGTCGGCAGGGAGCCTGTTCAGTCATTACAGCGCGCAAAACAAAGAAATTTACCAAGCAGTCAAGTCTGGGGATTATTCAACGGCTCAACAAGAGTTACCAGATTACGCAGCAGGTGACATTCTTGATAACTTTGAAAAAGGTAGAATTAATCTACTTGATCAAAAATATCCTGAGAGTAAGTCGTCGCTCGAACTGGCCGATCAGGCAGTAAAAGATCAGCAAAGTAAAGCGGTGATCTCTGTATCAGACAGTGCAACCAGTGTCGGCGCGTTGGCTGTGAATGACAATATTACCGAGTATGTGCCAGCCGATTATGAGTTGGGCTTTCTGCATTTATATCTTGGTTTGAATTATTTAAAGAAAAACGACTTAGAAGGTGCGGTGATCGAAATGCGTCGTGCTAACCAAGTTCAGGAACAAGCCAAGAAGCAACGTGAAGCTGAGTTAGAAAGTGCTGCAAGCGATGCAAAATCTCAAGGGTTGTCTGCCAACGTGGGTAGTATTCTTGCGAATTATCCTGATGCGGGTAAAAAGCTGCAATCTGTGCAAAATGCGTATTTGATGTTTTTGTCTGGTCTGCTTTACGAAGCATCTAACGATCTGAACAGCGCTTATGTGGACTATCGACGAGCTTTGGCCATCATGCCTGAGAATCAAGAAATCATCGATAGAACCATGGCAACAGCTGCTCGCTTAGGCATGCGACAAGATTTAGCAACACTGAAAAAGCGCTACAAACAGTCATCTAAGTTAGGGGCAAGCGAAGGGCGAGTAATTGTGCTTCAAGAACAAAGTGCAGTTCAAGCGATGGACAGTTGGCGATTAGATTTACCTATTTATGACAGTCGCGATCAGGGCGCAATATACTCTCTGGCGCTGCCATATTATCCGAGCCAAAGCGTAGAACGCTTTTCTGCGCTACGAATCAGCGGGCAACCGTTGTCTGAGCATTTGATTACGGATGTGAATGCGATGGCGCAGAATGATTTATCTGAACGTATGACGAGCATTGTTATTCGCCAAGCGTTACGTGTGGTCGCGAAAGACCGCATTCGTAAAGAAGCAACTCAAGGTAACGATGTCGGTAACATTTTGTTCAACGTCTGGAATGCATTCACGGAACAACCAGACACTCGAAGCTGGCAATCTTTGCCTGCGGAAATAAAGACCAGCACGTTTGTAGCAAACAGTGGTCAATATACGTTAGAAGCGGGCGCTAAAACGTATGACTTTGATATTCGAGAAGGGCAGACCACTTTGGTGTGGATTTCTCGACAAGGAAACAATGCAACAATGTGGCATAAACAGCTAGGGAGGCTGTAATGAAAAAGTGGTTAATGAGCTTAGCAGCGGTTATGGCTCTGGCTGGTTGTGCTGATAATACAGCTGGCGTAAGGGTAGATAGTCAAACTCAGAACGTTTTCTTTGGTGATAAGGTATTGGGTAGCCGCTTACAGGTTGAAGATATCCGTACTGACCTCGTCGACGGTCATACGCGAGGAATCGTGCGTTTAAACAGTAACTATAAAGGCGATCAACATATCCTTTATCGCTTTTACTGGTACGACGATGCTGGTCTTGAGGTCAACCTAAAACAAGGACCTTGGAAGCAAGCGATTGTTCGTGGCTTTGAAAGTATTTCGTTGTCGGAAGTGTCGGTAAATCCGAAAGCGACTCAGTTCAGAGTTCAGTTCAGAGAGCAGTAAACTTTCGTTTGGAACCGCTCATATTTAGAGTGGTTCCAAGCTTTATAGCAAAGACGAGATAGAACGGGTCTAAGGATTCGAAAATACAAAAATTTAAGAGAGTGGGTAACCCCGCTTAGTGATTAGTTAAGGAAACAAAATGAAAAAGAGTGTCATTGCGCTACTAGGTTTAGCGGTTATTTTAGGCGGTTGTTCAAACAAGGTAAGCTACGGTGATGCACAATCAGTAGAAACCACGACAATCGATTTCGGTTCAACTGACCTTCAAACGATTGCGGGCGAAATGGTCGATAGCATGATGGCGTCTGGTTCTGTGTCTTACATTACTCGTGAGCAACGTCCAATCGTGTTCGTAGAGCGAATCAAGAACAAAACAAGTGAGCACATCGATACTGAGTCAATCACTGATACCATCAGTACTAAAATGCTGAACTCTGGTAAGTTCCGTTTCGTTGATATGGACCGTGTAGAGTCTGTTCGTGAACAATTGAATTTCCAAAATAACGATGAGCTTGTAAATCAAAGCTCAGCAATCCAATTTGGTAAAATGGTTGGTGCTCAGTACATGTTGTACGGCAACCTATCAAGCATCGTTAAGAAAGCGGGCAGCGACGAAGACGTATACTACAAAATGACCATGCGCCTAATGGATCTTGAGTCTGGCTTGATTGAATGGGCTGACGAAACTGAAATCCGTAAGCAACAATCTAAGAGCTTGCTGGGCTTTTAATTAAGTTTACTTGGCTTCTAATTAGCTTACTGGGTTTTTAATTTAGCTTATTGAGCTTCTTAAATGGTTTAGTGTGCTATTAACTTGGCTTAGTCATGCCTCAACGCAGTACATGTTATTTGCTGTGATTGGTATTAATGAAGAGGCACTGGCTTTTGGTCAGTGCCTTTTTTGTAGGGAAATTAAGACGTTTATAGGGCAGTTAAGACGTTTATAGGGAGTAAATATGGCGATTTTTTCTTGGTCTGAAGCAAAGCTTCTTGATACCAGTTTGAGTTCTCTTGATGGTTACTTTTCTGAGCCTCCAATCAGAGCACAGACACTGACAGGTGGGTTGACTAATCGATGTTGGAAATTGGTTTTAGCCGATGGCACCGCGTATGTTTGGCGTCCAATTACCCCCATCACCAAAGCGTTCTTCATCTCTCGCCATGAAGAGTATCAAGTACTGTCTGCTATTGAGCGCCTAGATATCGGCCCAAGTCCGATAGTGGTCAATGAGCAAGGCTTATTGGTTGAATGGATCGCGGGTGAGACGTTGTACGAAGGACTCGAGCAGGATGATTTACTGAAGACGCTGATCTCGGTGCATTTGGTTAATACTGCGCGACTGCCGCTCCAACCGTTCAGTTATACGGCTCGAGTTGACCACTACTGGCTTCAGCTTGATGCGGTTCATAAGACTGAAACCTGCACTAAGATTTATCAAGAGTGGCGCGTGGCTCCAAGTATCCCAAGTGTAGGCCTGTCTTTGTGTCATTTTGATCTCGGTGGCTATAACCTTGTGAAGAATCAAGATGGGATTAAGATCATTGACTGGGAATACGCAGCGCTAGCAGACCCAAGGCTTGATCTTACGCTGACTATTGCTGTTGCCCGATTACCAGTTACAGAAGCTGTTAATAAGTACTGTCAGCTAAGAGGTATCCATGATCCCCAATCTTGGCTTGACGGAGTAGAAGCCTGGTTACCAAGAAGCCAAATGATGGCAATGCTGTGGTATTTACTTGCTCATCAGCTATGGGGCGATGACAGTTATCTGCGTGAAGCAGAGGCTCTTAGTCACACTTTATGTAGCTATGATCACGTTTAGGAAGTGAAAAATATAATTTCAGAGGTCTTCCCTTTAAAACCTTGTTTTTCGTGTTAGATTGATCAAAACGTACCAATATTCAATGGGGGAGGTACAATGATTATCTATCTACACGGCTTCGACTCAACAAGCCCGGGCAATCACGAAAAAATACTGCAGTTGCAATTCATTGATGATGACGTTCGTTTCATCAACTACAGTACTTTGCATCCAAAACACGATATGCAGCATTTGCTAAAAGAAGTGCATAAAGTGATAGAGCAATCCGATGATCCACATCCAATCATTTGTGGTGTAGGTTTGGGTGGTTTTTGGTCTGAGCGTATTGGTTTCTTATGTGGGATTAAGCAGGTGGTGTTCAACCCTAATCTGCACCCTGAGAACAACATGGTAGGTCGAATTGATCGCCCAGAAGAGTATGAAGACATCGCGACTAAGTGTGTCGCTCAGTATCGTATGAAGAACAAAGGACGCTGTTTAGTGGTGCTTTCTCGTGAAGATGAAATTCACGACAATACGAAAACAGCTTCTGCTCTAGAAGATTACTACGAAGTTGTCTGGGACGAAAAAGAGAGTCATAAGTTCAAAAAGATCTCTCAACACTTACAGGCAATGAAGGCGTTTAAAAACGCTTAAGGATTACCGTCATTTTATAAAACAGCACTCAATTGAGTGCTGTTTTTTTATCCAAATTAGCAAGCGATGCCCGAAGGGTTCGAGCTGAGCACCCCGCAAAAAGCGCTTTACTCTTTGTTGAGGGAGATTTGCTTAGAATGACCAGGCTACTTCTCCCTTGCCGCGATTAAAACGCTTTTATATCGAACGAAATTTGACCGTGAAAAGGTCAATGTGCCCTAGTCATATAGATTTTATCGATGAGTTTGCGCAAACGTTAACTAATCAGTCACGAATCCTCATTGTGGGTAAGGATTTTTGTTGCGGTCATCTTTTTGCTATATATAATGTTCTAAAGCAAAATATTTTGATAAATGTCAAAAAAAATTGAGAGCGAGTGATAAAACTTGCCCATAATTTGTGCTCTGCCTCTCAGGTAGACACCTTTTTCATCCTCGTGAGCAAAGTGACAAACCAATGTTTGTTGCTTGTAATCCCTCTAACTACTCAGTGAGCTGTTGTTACTTATTATCACAGTCATCAAATGAGCCGCAGCCTTTGGAATTGAGGCCGAGTAGATACATAGAATTTATCGGTTGGAGTAATCGAGCCGAACCCCATTTATTCATTTTGTAGAGGATTGTCATTGTGACAAAAATTATCGTAGTAGGCGGCGGTGCTGGTGGTTTAGAACTAGCAACTAAGCTAGGCCGCACTTTAGGTCGTAAGAAACGTGCCCAGATTACTCTGGTAGACCGTAAAGCAAGCCACCTATGGAAACCATTGCTTCATGAAGTAGCCACTGGCTCATTGGATGAAGGTGTTGACGCGCTAAGCTACCGCGCACACGCGAAAAACCATTGCTTTGATTTCCAAATGGGCAGCCTGAACGATATCGATCGTGAACGTAAAGTGATTGCGTTGAGCGAGTTGACTGATGAGCACGGTGAGTTACTGATGCCAAGCCGTGAACTTGAATACGACATTCTTGTGATGGCGTTAGGTTCAACGTCAAACGACTTCAATACCCCAGGTGTTCGTGACAACTGTATTTTCCTTGATAGCCCAGAGCAAGCACACCGTTTCCGTACAGAAATGAACAACCAGTTCTTAAAGCTGCACGCTAAGAATGGTCAAGGTACGGTAGACATTGCGATTGTTGGTGCGGGTGCTACTGGTGTTGAACTGTCTGCTGAGCTTCACAACGCTGTGAAAGAGCTTCGTACATACGGTTTTGGCGACCTAGATTCAAGCAAGCTGAACGTTAACCTTGTTGAAGCGGGTGAGCGTATTCTTCCAGCTCTACCTCCTCGTATTTCCAGCGCAGCACATTCTGAGCTAACTAAGCTTGGCGTCAACGTGCGTACAACGACAATGGTTACACAAGCTGACGCTGACGGTCTAACGACCAAAGATGGTGAGAAGATCCCAGCACAGATCATGGTATGGGCTGCTGGTATTAAAGCGCCAGATTTCATGAAAGACATCGGTGGTCTTGAGACGAACCGTATCAACCAGTTGGTTGTCAAAAACACGCTGCAAACTACGCTTGATGACAACATCTTTGCTATCGGTGATTTGGCGCAATGTACACAAGCGGATGGTTCGTTTGTTCCACCACGTGCGCAAGCGGCTCACCAAATGGCAAGCTGCGCATTTAGCAACATCATCGCTAAGCTGAACGGCCGTGACCTGAAAGACTACATCTACAAAGATAAAGGCTCACTGGTTTCACTAAGCCGTTTCTCTACAGTAGGTAGCTTGATGGGTAACCTGACTAAAGGTTCGATGATGGTTGAGGGACGTATTGCTCGTGTGGTTTACATCTCTTTGTACCGAATGCACCAGATGGCACTTCACGGCTTAATCAAAACATCACTGATGATGTTGGTGGGTCGTATTAACCGTGTCCTTCGTCCAAACCTAAAGCTTCACTAATCAGGTAAGCCTTCTAAGGTCATTACGCTGATAATAAAAAAGAGCTCTTCGGAGCTCTTTTTCGATCGTGTCGAGTACGTGTTATTTCGGATTGTTACTCTATTAAGCGATTAAGATAATGGAGGTAACACAGAATAAACCACGCCATCTTTCGGTTTACCGTTAAAGATAAAGCGATTCTTTGCAATGGCTTCACGTTCAGCGCCACATTTCTCGATCAGCTTTTGGCTGGGTAGGTTCTCTGTATCGCAGACAATCTCCAAACGCGTCAACTTGAGCATTGCGAAGCAAAATTCAAATAGGGCAAGCATTGCTTCTTTCGCTATCCCTTTTCTCTGAAATTGATCACCCACCCAATAACCTAAACTTGCCATATTAAAGGTGTGGTAAAGCTCATTTATGGCCACCATGCCGACTAACTTTTCGCTTTTTCGTTCGAAGATACCAAAGCCAAACGCATCGGCTTTAACCCAGTTTAAGCGAGTCGCAAGAATGAATCTCTCGGCCTCGACGGTCGAAAACTCGTCGTGGCACCAGTCGAGCCATGGCAATAAACTCGGGGAGGATTTAACCAGCTGCGAAAACTCTTGAGCGTCTGAGGCTTCAATGATTTTTAGGTTGAGGTGTTGAGTATTTATCTGAAAGTCAGGGCTCATAAGAAATACCGAATTACATGTAAGTACTGAACAAAGGATTCAGTGCAGAATAAAGATAGATAGCACTTAATAAAACGCCCTCACTAGGAGGGCGGATTGAATTATTTATATAATTATAGCCGAATCGGCAAGTAACTTACTGCGCCACGCGTCGAACTTGAATAACCATTCCAAGAAGTGGGTGGTCAAGGTAGTGAGTTTCTGTACTGCGCATACGACGTTTTTGGTCCATGCGGTAGCTCTTAAGAAACTCTTGGACTTCAACCGTCGGAGAAATCTCCGTTAGATTACCCACTTGCACGTTACTTTCTGCACCACTTACAGGTGAATCTAGCTCGATTTGTTGCTCTTGTAGAGTCACTTCACGAACGCTCGGCGCTTTTAAATCCAATGTCGTTTCAGCATATAGATAGTGCTGAACGTAGATTTGCAGCTTGCCGTCTAACTCGTAAAGCGGCTTATCGATAGTCTCTTCTTGAAAACCATTCGGATTTGATGCAGTTACTGCACCTTTCTCAGAACCGTCGGCATTAAACTGTTTAGAGAAGTCTTTACCGGCTTGAATATGGAAAACCGGTGCCGAGCTTTTGCCTTGGTCGCCTTGACGCCAAGCGGTATGCATCAGAACTTCAAAGCCTGCGTGTTTGCGTAGCTTATCTTTCTGAGGTGTTAACTTGTATTCCGAGTAAGGCAGCATCTGCACGCCTTTCTTCGCTCGGTATTGGGTATCTTGAAATGAACCTACGCGCTCAAGTGAAATCTGAGGCTGTGTGTTTGGCCAAGATTCATTCACTTTTTCTGCATCAACAGCACGCTTAAAAATGATCACTTCTATATCAAATTGTCTCTGCGCCAAACTTGGCAGTGAGACGAACAATAGTAGCAGTGGGATCAGTCTTTTCATTTTTACTCCGTCTTCCAGCCGAACTACCGGCTGGATCATTTATATGTGCAAGTGGATTGGGTCTTATGCCGAAGGCAGCAAGTTCTGTCTGAATTCGCCCAATAAATCACTAACAAATTGAATTCGTTTCCGTCTGTCGACCAATGGTATCGTAAACTTGAACTTTGTTGGTCCTTCCATTGAAAACTTTTGCGGTTGAGATTGCAACAGTTTAACAAGGTAGGTCGGGTTTATGTCAGCATCCGGGTAGAATTCTAAGAATCCACCTTTATCATGAGCCTCAATTTTCTTCGCTTTGATAGACGCCGCGGCTAATTTTAGCTCTGAAACTGACAACAAGTTCTTGGTAGCATCCGGCAGAAGGCCGAAGCGATCAATCAGCTCGACTTTCAACTCTGCCAATTCGTCGGTGTCACTCACACTCGCAATACGCTTATAAGTAGACAAACGTGTATTGATGTCTGGGATGTAGTCATCAGGCAATAGCGCAGGCAGGCGCATCTCAATTTCAGTTTGTTCACGCAGTAGGTCATCAAGCGATGGCTCTCGCCCCTCTTTCAATGCTTCAACTGCTTGTTCAAGCATCTCCATGTACAAGGTGAAACCAACCGATTGGATTTGACCACTCTGTTCATCACCTAACAGCTCACCCGCGCCACGAATCTCTAAGTCATGGGTTGCTAGTGTAAAGCCTGCACCTAAGTCTTCAAGTGAAGCTATGGCATCTAATCGCTTAACCGCATCTTTGGTCATTGCTTTCGGAGGAGGTGTTAGCAGATAGGCATAGGCTTGGTGGTGAGATCGACCCACACGCCCACGCAATTGGTGCAACTGTGCTAAACCAAGGTTATCGGCTCTGTCCATTAAGATGGTATTGGCTGTTGGTACGTCGATACCGGTTTCGATGATGGTTGTACACACTAGCAAGTTAAAACGCTGGTGGTAGAAATCATTCATGATGCGTTCTAGTTCGCGCTCTCGCATCTGGCCATGAGCCACGGTGACACGCGCTTCTGGAATCAGTTTCTGTAGTGACTCAGCCGTCTTTTCAATCGTGTCTACTTGGTTGTGTAAGAAGTAAACTTGACCACCACGCATGATTTCACGAAGTACCGCTTCTCTGACGATCGCGTCATCACTCTCACGGACAAAGGTCTTTATTGCTAAGCGTCGTGCTGGTGGTGTTGCGATGATTGACAAGTCACGCATGCCGCTCATTGCCATGTTCAATGTACGTGGAATTGGCGTCGCGGTGAGCGTTAGGATATCGACATCCGCACGCATTGCTTTCACTTTTTCTTTCTGACGCACACCAAAGCGGTGCTCTTCATCGACAACCAACAGGCCAAGGTCTTTAAACTGAAGGTCACTTGAAAGTAACTTGTGAGTACCCACTAAGATGTCGACCTTACCGTCGGCGACATCTTGCATGATCGATTTCTGTTCTTTGGCTGATTTGAATCGAGACAGAACCTCAACACGAATCGGCAAGTTGGCGAAACGGTCGCGGAAGTTTTCAAAGTGTTGCTGAGCAAGTAACGTTGTCGGTACTAACACGGCCACTTGTTTGCTGTTATCGGTACACACGAACGCGGCACGCATTGCGACTTCTGTTTTACCAAAACCAACATCACCACACACCAAGCGGTCCATGGCTTTTGCTTGGCACATATCAGACATTACCGCATTAATTGCCATCGCTTGGTCATCGGTTTCTTCAAACGGGAAGCCAGATTTGAAGGTTGCGTACTGACCACGATCGAGCACAAATTTGTAACCCGGCTTAAGCTCACGCTTGGCGTAAACATCGAGCAGTTCGGCTGCGACGTCACGGACTTTCTCTGCGGCGCGCTTACGAGCTTTCTGCCATGCTTCACCGCCAAGTTTGTGTAGCGGTGCAGAATCTTCAGCGCCACCAGAGTAGCGGCCAATTAAGTTCAAAGAGGCAACAGGCACGTATAACTTGGCATCGTTTTGATACTCAAGTGTTACGTATTCGGTTTTCATCCCACCCGCTTCAAGTGTTTGCAAGCCGATATAGCGGCCAATACCGTGGTCAATGTGAACAACGGGTTGGCCCGGTTTAAGTTCCGCAAGGTGACGGATTACGGTGTCGCTGTTTACGCTTTTTTTGTCTTTTTTACGACGCTGAATAACGCGATCACCCAATAGATCACTTTCACAGATAAGGGCGATGTTTTGCTCTTCGTGGATAAAGCCATGCTCAGCAGAACCTAGGATCAGGGTGAACTTATCTTTACCTTTAATTGCCGCGTCGAGGTTTTCAACTTCGCTTGGACGAACTTTGATGCCTCGAAGCAATTCACTCAGAGCTTCACGGCGGCCTTCAGACTCAACCGAAAAAACAACCTTGCCATCGAAGGCTTCAGTGAACTTTCTTAAGTTAGACAACGGTTCTTTATTCTGATGTTGAACGCTGAGATCAGGCAGAGGCATAACCGGAAGGTTTGTACGCCCAGCTTTTTCTTCAATCGTGTCTAAGCTTAGGTTGACCTGTGGCTTCTGTTTGAAGTGTGCGAACAGCTCGTCTTTCTTCAACCAAAGTTGCTCAGGTGTCAGCAGTGGTCGTAGTGGATCAACGCCACGTTGCTCGTATCGGTGAGAAACGTCCGTTAGGAACGAATCTACTGCAGTCTCGACATCACCTAGAATCAGGAGTTGCGCTTCATCGGCAACATAATCAAACAAGGTTTCGGTGTGCTCGAAGAACAGCGGTTGCCAATACTCAATACCAGCAGGCCACGTGCCTTTAGAAACCTGCATATAAACCGATTCTGGTTCACGGCGCGCATCAAACTGTTGGCGCCAACGAATACGGAAATCTTCAATCGCTGTTTCCGAGGTTGGGAATTCGTGAGCAGGCAGCAGTCGAATCTCAGAGATGTCTTCGATAGAGCGCTGGTTTTCAGGATCGAAAGTACGGATCGTGTCGATCTCGTCATCGAAGAAGTCGATACGATACGGGTCTTTGCTGCCCATTGGGAACAGGTCGAGAATAGAACCACGGCTAGCGTATTCACCCGGGCCAAACACTTGGTCAACATAGCGATAGCCCGACTTTTCGAGTTGCAGACGTAATTTCTCTAGTGAATAGAGATCGCCTGTTTTCACCATTAACGTGTGTTGTAGTAAGAAGTCGCGCGGTGACTGGCGTTGCAATAACGTGCTGATCGGAACGATCGTGATGCCATCTTTTAGCGTTGGCAGTGCGTAAAGGCGTGCTATACGATCTGAGATGATCTCTTGGTGCGGTGAGAAGCTGTCGTATGGCAGAGTCTCCCAATCAGGGAATAGTGCCACCTCATTTGACGTAAACTGTTCAATTTCAGATTGAAGCTTGAGTGCGATCTGAGGATCGGGCACTGCAAGTAAAGTGTGGCTGTTATGCTGCTCCGCTAGTTTAGCGATAGTAAGCGCGAGAGATGAACCAACTAGGTTGCCGATGTGCTTTTTGTCACCGGCACCTTTGAGCTTAGGTAGTGTGAAAATGGATTGTTTTGTCATGTCTATTTACTTGTTATCTCGTTCTAGAGAGCGTTGACGTAAGAGCTTTTGTTGTTGATGGAGCGCAGCCTTGATCAACAAGTCTTGGTCAGTATCACGAAGATGAGCATATTTGAATTTGATTTCGAAGCCTGAATCTTTAGGTTCGCTAGCGAAGACCTCCGCGTAGCAATAGATAGCGGCGGCAGGGTGCTCGATAAAGAGCTTGGCTTTAACTAAGCGACCCGCTTCGATATCTGTTTTGGAAAAACACGAGAACTGACTCGCGCCAAATGAATACGTATGGGTGCGAAACTGTTCATCATCTTGTTGCGATAACATAAAGCTCAACAAGAGGTTTAATTTAGAGTTCTGTGCATCCAATAAACTGATGACATTCTTCAAGTCGCTGTTTTTCAGTTCGTTGCGAGCACTGTCGGCTAACAGGTCCAATTGGCTAAACTCACTTGCCACAACAAAAGGGGCAGGGATCTCCGATTCGAACTGAATCTGAGAAGGTAAAGCGAAGTTACTGTCCATTGGCTCAATATTAGCGGTAAGGCTGTGGTGAACGGTAAAAAACTCTTGTTCTGTCATGCGTTAGTTCCTTGAAGTGATCTATTGATTATCGCTATGTGGCCGCAGTAATCAAGGTCAGTTAATTGAAAGTCTCAAATAGTTGTTTGAAAGTCAGCTATTTGACAAGGTTCTGTTTTTCAAGCCTAACTAATTGAGTTAATTCACCCTATATTTTCAATTAACCCCTACACAGTAACGGCAATACCCGTTACATTAACCCGCATCTCCTTTAGATGGTTCAAAGTATGTTTCATCCTATTTCATTGTTTGTTGGCCTGCGTTATTTGCAAGGCCGTTCAGGTGATCGCTTTAGCCGTTTTGTTTCTTATATGTCGACAGCCGGAATTACCATTGGTGTGCTGTCTCTGGTTACTGTTTTGTCGGTAATGAATGGATTCGAAGCGCAGTTAAAAGACCGAATTCTTGGTGTCCTTCCTCAAGCCGTTGTTTACGAGCAAGGAGGCACAACGTCACTTTCTGCTCAAGCACCTAGCTTTGCGGAGCAAATGTCGCTCAATGGCCACGTAGAACCTATTGTTCGCAGTGAAGCGGTGATCCAAAGTCCTGCTCAGTTATCTGCGGGCTTGTTAATCGGTATTGAGCCAAATTCAGATGACCCTCTTCAGAATCATTTAATTGCTGGCAGACTGTCTTCACTCAAAGCTGGTCAGTATCAGCTTTTCCTTGGTCATACCTTGGCAAGAAACTTGAAAGTGTCTATGGGCGACAAAGTTCGCTTAATGGTCACCAGTGCCAGCCAATACACACCGTTAGGGCGCATACCTAGCCAACGAAATTTTACCGTAGCTGGCATTTTTAACACGGGTTCGGATATCGATGCTCAATTGATGGTGACAGATATCAACGATGCTGGGCGTTTGATGCGCTATAAATCAGACACCATTTCAGGCTGGCGACTGTTTTTTGATGACCCATTTGAAGTGGCAGAACTATCAAACCAACCGCTACCGGAAGGTTGGGTGTGGAGCGATTGGCGAGACCAACGTGGCGAGCTATTCCAAGCCGTTCGAATGGAAAAAAACATGATGGGTTTGATGCTTGGGCTGATCATTGGTGTTGCTGCGTTTAATATCATTTCTGCGCTTATTATGGTGGTGATGGAGAAACAGTCCGAAGTCGCCATCTTAAAAACCCAAGGTATGCGTGATGGTCAAGTCATGGGGATTTTTATGGTTCAAGGTGCAAGTAGTGGTGTGATCGGCGCATTATCTGGTGGCATCCTGGGCGTGATTTTAGCTTCGAACCTCAATACTATTTTAGAGGCGATGGGTGTTGCTCTGTTTTCATTTGGTGGACAGTTGCCAATATTGATTAATCCAATCCAAATTGCGGTTGTTGTGGTTCTGGCTATTGCACTTAGCTTGATTGCCACTGTATTCCCTTCTTATCGTGCATCGTCTGTAAAACCTGCTGAGGCCCTTCGTTATGAGTAATTTCCTTCAATGTAATGATATCCGTAAAACGTACCGTGAAGGCTCGTTAGATACTGAGGTTCTCAAGGGCGTCAGCTTCGAAATAGAAAAGGGTGAGCTAGTAGCAATCATTGGTACCTCCGGTTCAGGTAAAAGTACGCTATTGCATATTTTAGGGGCGTTGGATGATGCTTCTGATGGTAGCGTAAGCTTTCTCGGACAAGACTTAGCGTCTTTGAGTTCGAATAAGCAGGCTAAGCTTCGCAACCAGCATCTTGGCTTTGTTTATCAATTCCATCATCTTCTTTCTGATTTCTCAGCGTTAGAAAACGTAGCAATGCCGTTGTTGATAGGTGGAGAGAAGCCAGCGAAAGCTAAACAAGAAGCACAGTTGCTACTTGATAAAGTGGGGCTAAGTCATCGTGTTGACCACCGACCTTCAGAACTTTCAGGTGGTGAGAGGCAACGAGTGGCAATTGCTCGTGCATTGGTGAACAAGCCTGCGCTAGTGTTGGCGGATGAGCCGACTGGTAACCTAGACCACAACACAGCACTTTCTATTTACGACTTAATGCGCGAACTGAACCGTGAGTACGATACTGCCTTTTTGGTTGTGACTCACGATGGTGAACTTGCCGGTAAGATGGATCGCCAACTTCACATGCAAGATGGCTTACTGGTCAACGTAGAAAAAGAGGAGAGCTAAGTGTTTTCTTCTTTATCTCTATTGATAGGCGGCCGATTTAGCCGGGCGAAACAACGAGACAAAATGGTGTCGTTCATCTCTCTGTCTTCGACGATCGGTATTGCTGTCGGTGTCGCGGTAATCATCATTGGTTTGTCGGCCATGAATGGTTTCGAGCGTGAGCTTCAATCACGAGTACTTTCTGTCATTCCTCACGGTGAGTTTGAGGGCGTGAATAAACCAGTAACTCGCTGGGAGCATGTGATTGAGGAGTCGGTAAAGCACGATAAAGTCGTTGCTGCTGCGCCTTATGTGAAAATTACCGCGCTTGCCGAAAAAGGCAAAGAGTTGAAAGCAATTGAAGTTCGCGGCGTTGACCCACAACTTGAGCAACAAGTATCGAGCCTATCGAGTTTTATCGATAAGCAAGCTTGGAGCGATTTTAAGGCAGGGCAACAACAAATCATCTTAGGTTCTGGTGTGGCTAACGTGTTGGGGGCGAAAGTGGGTGACTATCTGACCTTGATGATCCCAACGGTTAACGGCTCTGTGAAAGTTCAGGCGCCAAAACGAGTTCGAGTGAAAGTGGTTGGCTTGCTGACGCTTAATGGCCAAATTGACCACAGCTTAGCTTTGATCCCGATCGGCGATGCGCAAATTTACGCAAACCTAGGCGAGGCAGTGACAGGGGTTTCTTTAAAAGTGACCGATGTTCTGAACGCGAACTCTATTGTGCGTGAGGTGGGTAACCAGCTTGATGTGTATGTGTATCTGCGAAGCTGGCAACAGAAGTTTGGCTTCTTGTATCGAGATATTCAGTTGGTTCGCACCATTATGTATCTGGTGATGGTACTGGTTATTGGTGTTGCTTGTTTCAATATTGTCTCGACATTAATGATGGCAGTAAAAGACAGAGCATCAGAGATCGCGATTTTAAGAACCATGGGCGCATCGGACGGCCTTGTGAAACGCATTTTCGTTTGGCAGGGCGTATTCTCCGGTGTGTTAGGTAGTTTGGTGGGCAGTGTAATAGGCGTGTTAGTGGCGCTTAATCTCACGACACTTATCAAAGGGCTTGAAAGGCTAGTTGATCACCAGTTCTTGTCCGGTGACATCTATTTTGTCGACTTCTTGCCATCACAACTCGATATGACGGATGTTGTTGTGGTTTCAGGTACAGCGATTGTATTGAGCCTATTGGCGACATGGTACCCAGCATCACGAGCAGCCAAGTTAAACCCTGCCTCGGTGCTTAGCTCGAAGTAATGCGCTGAGTAATACTTTATGTAGCATGATAGACAAATGGCATACACAAAAAAGGATCCCTGATGGGATCCTTTTTTTTGAATTCAATCTGCATTCTTTACGACTGTGGTTACATCCCAATATTGCAGAGTTCTGCGGTTCATCTGACTTTAACTTGTGTGCGGTTTAAGTGAAGCGCATACAAGGATAGATTGAACGACAAGGAAAAGTTGTCAGTACCTTGCTTGACGCTTCTTCCAACTTCTTACTACTGAGTAACGCCATAACCCGCGAATACCAAAGTAGCCAATCATTGCTGAAACCACGCCACAAATCAGGCAACCCAGTAAGAAAGGAGGCCCGATTGTATTCATTTGCGCCAAGATGAAGTCCCAAGACAATTCGAAATGGAAGGCTTGAGGTGGTACATGCATAACAAACGCCCCGACTTTATAAGCAAAGTAGAAGAGAACGGGCATAGTGACCGGGTTACTGATCCAAACAAGTGCGACAGCCAAAGGTAGGTTAACGCCACATGCGACAGCAAGGCCTGCAGACATAATCATTTGGCTTGGTAGAGGGACAAACGCCATGAATAACCCAACAGCGAATGCGCCAGCCGCAGAGCGACGATTAAGACACCATAAGTTGGGGTTGTACAAAACATTGCCAAAAACTTTCAATGCTTTCTGACGCTTGATTAGCTCATGGTCAGGCATAAATCGTTTGATAAACTTTCTTGGCATAGGAGGAAGCTACTCTCTTGTTTAACACTTGGTTCTTGATTTCATTTGCTGCGACAGTTGTGTCTGCCAGCTTCTGGCCTGTGATGCCTCATTGGGTTTGGGCACCATTGATGCTGTTGTTACTACTAGCATCAACAAAGTATAGCGTTTTCCGGAGTGCAAGAGGTCTAGCAACAGCATTGATACTAGTTATCTGCCTAGGGAATGTAATTGAAATACAAACGAGTCGCTTATTTCAATCAGGGCAGAATACTACCATAAATGCTTCGGTTGTTAGCCTTTTTAGTGAAAATAGCCACGGTTTTGAAAGCGTAATAGTAGCTAGATCAATTGGCGGCGAAAAATTAATCTTTCCTCAATTGATAAAATTACGTTTGTTTACTCCTTTTAAGTTAACACTCGGAGATGATGTCAATTTATCTGTGTATATAAAGCCTGTATGAGGCAAACTCAATGAAGCAGGCTTTGATTTAGAAAAGTATCTGTTTAGCGCAGGTGTGGTTGCCAATGCAATTTACAGATCTAATACAAAGTATCGCATTCATACCAATAGCAACTTACGGTCCTATTGGTTTGAAAACAGTCTTGAAAGGTTAAGTCAACTGGCAAATCAAGACCTCATTATGGCTTTGAGTTTTGGTTATCGAGACCTTATTCACTCTCAGCGTTGGGACTTACTTAAAAGCAGTGGTTTGATTCACTTGATGGCTATTTCGGGGCTGCATATTGGGATTGCCTTTGGTATCGGCTATCAAGTAGGAAAGGTATTCAGGTTACTATCATCTTCACTTCTTTGGTTGCCCACAATATTCGGAGTCGGCTTAGCCTATTTCTACAGTTGGTTTGCTGGGTTCACGCTGCCCACCTTGAGAGCTTTGGTGATGTGTATTATCGCCAGCTATTTCTTGTGGCGTGGGCAAAATATCAGTTTGTTTCGGTATGTCGCCTTAAGTCTGTGCGTGGTTCTGCTAATTTGGCCATTTTCAGCATTATCGAGTAGCTTCTGGTTGTCTTTTGGTGCGTTAGGTGCCGTTCTTTACATTGCGTTAAATAGTCAGTCATCCGATTCCAACTCAACATTTATCGACCGAGCACTGCAGCTCTTCAAGATTCAGTTAATGCTGACATTCCTGATTGCTCCCTTTTCGATGCTGTTCTTTAATGGGGTCAGCTTAGTCTCTGTTTTCTACAACTTGCTCCTTTTACCTTGGGTGTCGATGGTGGTTATTCCACTATTGTTCCTGGCAATGTTCTTTAGCTTAATATTGGCGCCAGTATCAGGTGGCGTTGGCTTAACTACATTCAACAATGGTTTGTCTGAACAATTATGGATGTTGGTCGACTTATCGCTTGAGCCTCTCGTATTTAGTCTTCCTTTCTCTGAACGATTTTGGTTTCAAGTGGATAATCACACGATTGAGTTGTCTGTATTCCTCATCTTGTTTTTCGGTTTTGGCAGTCGATATTTCAAGCGAGCACTATCTATATTGATTATTACCGTGTTTGTACTGTGGTGGGAGTTCGGCAAGCCTCAACAAGACAAACTAACTATCGATATCTTGGATGTTGGTCACGGGTTGTCTTTGCTCTTAGAAAAGAACAATCAGATTGTTGTTTACGATCTTGGTAACGCATGGCCAGGAGGTTCCATTGTCGAATCCTTACTTATCCCTACTTTGAATCAGAGGGGAATTCATGAGTTGGAGGGTGTAATAGTGAGTCATTTCGATTCTGACCACGCTGGTGGCTATTCGTCGTTACTTGAAAATTACAACCCTAAGTGGGTAAGAGCCAGTCAGAATATCAGTCAACAAGGACAATCTACGATTCAAGAATCGTCAAATATTCAAGCATGTATTTTAGGAGAAGTATGGACTTGGCAAGGGGTTGCTTTTGAGGTCTTGTGGCCTCCCAAACAAGTGAAGAGGGCGTATAACCCACATTCGTGCGTGGTCAGGCTTTTTGACCCCGATCTAGAGTTCTCGATGTTACTTACTGGTGATATTGAATTGGTCAGTGAGTGGTTACTTGCACGCGAAGGCGAACGGCTTCGAAGTGACGTAATGCTTGTTCCTCATCATGGTAGCAATACGTCTTCGATCGCCAGTTTTATTGAGGCCGTTTCACCTCAGTTAGCGATCGCTTCTTTGGGCAAAGGCAATCAATGGGGGATGCCGAGTGAATCCGTTATTGAACGTTATCACGACGCAGGGAGTGCTTGGCTTGATACTGGAGAAAGCGGCCAAATAACCATCAGTATTGGTCAAGAAGGTTGGCAATATCATGAGATTAGAGAACAACAAGGCAGACAGTGGTATAGGCAGATGCTTCGTAAGGGAGTAGAATAGGAAGACTATTGTGAGAAAATTAAGCGATTCTATGTCAACACAAACAGATGAAACTACCTGGGTCACATTTAAAAGACTTTGGACTTATATTCGACTATATAAGGCCGGCCTTGGTGTTGCGGTTATTGCGCTTATTATAAATGCTGTCACTGATACCTACATGATTTCCTTACTAAAGCCGTTACTTGATGAAGGCTTTGGTAATGCAGAATCTGACTTTTTACGTACGCTCCCTCTCATTATCTTTGTCATGATGTTCGTTCGTGGCATCAGTGGCTTTGTTTCAACTTATTGTTTGAGCTGGGTTTCAGGCAATGTGGTCATGGAAATTCGACGTAAAATATTCAGCCATTTTATGCATATGCCAGTTTCTTTTTTTGATAAAGAACAGACTGGTGCACTGCTATCTCGAATTACTTACGATTCAGAGCAAGTCTCTGCGGCAACCAGTAAAGCATTAGTCAGTATTGTCCGTGAAGGTGCAAGTATTATTGGCCTGTTGACGCTGATGTTCTGGAATAGTTGGCAGTTGTCTTTGGTGTTGTTCGCTGTCGCCCCTCTTGTCGCGTGGGCAATCAGTATCGTATCGAAGCGATTCAGAAAGATCTCTAAGAACATGCAAACCAGTATGGGTCACGTCGCCTCTTCTGCAGAACAAATGCTGAAAGGACATAAAGTCGTTCTAACGTATGGCGGACAAGATCTAGAAAAACACCGCTTTGACCAAGTTAGTAACCAAATGCGCCAACAAAGCATGAAGCTAATCACTGCTCAAGCGGCCGCTAACCCAATTATTCAGATGATTGCATCACTTGCAATCGTAGTTGTTCTATTTCTTGCTAGTGTTGATTCAATTAAAGCAGAGCTTACTCCTGGTACGTTCACTGTTGTGTTCTCGGCGATGTTTGGTTTACTACGCCCACTAAAAGCTCTGACTAATGTAACGTCTGAATTCCAACGTGGTATGGCAGCGAGTACGACCCTATTTGGTTTGATGGATCTAGATACGGAACAAAATAAAGGTACGTTGAAGCCTGAAACCGTAGCGGGTGAAGTCGAAGTAAAAGATGTAACATTTACCTACCAAGGTGCAGAGAAAGCAGCGCTTGATAAGGTCAGTTTTAATATACCGAAAGGCAAGACAGTCGCACTTGTCGGCCGTTCAGGTTCGGGTAAGAGTACCATTGCGAACCTGTTTACTCGTTTTTATGACGTAGACTCTGGCTCTATTGAGCTTGATGGTCACGACATTCGTGATTATGAATTAAGAAATCTACGTGAGCACTTCGCTCTTGTTTCCCAGAATGTGCACCTATTTAACGATACGGTTGCGAACAACATCGCTTACGCAGCTGAAGAACAGTATTCACGTGAACAGATCGAACACGCGGCTAAACTTGCGCATGCAAGTGAGTTTATCGAAAGCATGGAAAATGGCATCGATACGGTTGTTGGCGAAAATGGCGCGAGCCTTTCTGGCGGTCAAAGACAGCGTATCGCGATTGCACGTGCTCTATTGAGAGATGCACCTGTTCTGATCCTTGATGAGGCGACATCTGCATTGGATACCGAGTCAGAAAGAGCGATTCAATCTGCATTAGAAGAGCTGCAGAAAGACAAAACGGTACTTGTTATCGCACACCGACTTTCTACTATCGAGCAAGCTGATGAGATTCTTGTGGTTGATGATGGGCATATTGTAGAAAGAGGTGCACATGCCGAGCTCATCGCCCTTGATGGCGCTTATGCACAACTACACCGAATTCAGTTCAGCGGATAAGATTAGGTCTTGTTGTGATCGAAAAAATTTGGTTTAACAATCACCCATTAAAATACTTTCTCTGGCCGCTATTGTGGCCATTGAGTCTGCTGTTCAAAATGATCAGCGGTCAACGTCGTGATGCTTATCTATCGGGGAAAAAAGAGACCTATCGCCCGCCTTTACCCGTGATTGTTGTTGGTAATATTACCGCTGGCGGCAATGGCAAAACACCGGTTGTGATTTGGTTGGTAGAGATGCTTCAGGCTCATGGTTTTAAGCCAGGTGTTGTTTCTCGAGGTTATGGGGCGAAAGCACCAAACTATCCGTTAGTGTTGGATGAAAACACGCCAGCAGAGCACTCTGGTGATGAGCCTCGTTTGATTCGTAAGCGAACCGGTGTGCCTGTAGCGGTTGACCCTGTGCGCGCAAACGCAGTAAAGGCTTTGCTGAGCGAAGGGGTTAATGTCATCATCACTGACGACGGCCTTCAGCATTATGCACTTGAACGCGATATTGAATTTGCTGTTATCGACGGTGCGAGACGCTTTGGTAGTGAGTGCCTAATTCCTTTGGGGCCATTAAGAGAGCCAATATCTCGTTTAGATGACGTAGACTTTTTGGTTAATAATGGCGGTAAAGCGCGCGGGCGAGAGTTCTCGATGTCTTTGCTTCCAAGCCAAGCGGTTAACCTGAAGACGGGTCAGAAAAGGTCTGTGGCAGAATTACAGAAGCTGGTGGCTTTCGCTGGTATCGGTCACCCACCACGCTTTTTCAAAACATTGGAAGATCTTGATGGTGATGTGGTTTTCACACAGGGCTTCGCCGACCATCAAGATTTTGATAAAGATGAACTTCATGCCTTAGCTAAGAAAGGTATGAATCTGATTATGACAGAAAAAGACGCTGTAAAATGCGAAGAATATGCTCAAGATAACTGGTGGTATCTTCCAGTTTCTGCGCAGTTTGATGAAGATTCGCAACAGCAAATTTTAAAAAGAATAAAAGAGGTTATGGAATACTATGGATCACCGTCTACTTGAGATTGTTGCTTGCCCTGTATGTAAAGGTAAACTAACTTTTGACAAGGATAAGCAAGAACTTGTTTGTAAAATTGATCGCCTTGCTTACCCAATTAAAGAGGGTATTCCTGTTCTTTTAGAACCTGAAGCTCGCACCGTTTCAATGGATGAGGGTAAGTAATGTCTTATACGGTTGTTATACCTGCGAGATACCAATCGAGCCGTTTACCAGGGAAGCCACTGGCTGACATTGGTGGAAAGCCGATGATTCAATGGGTATACGAACAGTCAATGAAGGCGGGTGCCGATAACGTTATTATCGCTACCGACGACGCTCGAGTTGAAAAAGCGGCCAAAGCATTTGGCGCGACCGTTTGTATGACATCACCGAATCATGAATCAGGCACTGAGCGCCTCGCTGAAGTGATTGAAGTTATGAAGATTCCAGATGATCATATTATCGTGAATGTTCAAGGTGATGAGCCACTTATCCCACCTGCGATCATTAATCAGGTCGCGAACAACCTTGCGAACAGTACAGCTCCGATGGCAACACTCGGTGTGGAAACTACTCATGCTGACGAAGTGTTTAATCCTAACGCCGTAAAAGTTGTGACCGACAAAGATGGGTATGCCCTGTACTTTAGCCGAGCTACTATTCCTTGGGATCGCGATGCTTACGCGAACAATGGTACAGCTGCTGAATCTCCACTGCTTCGTCACATTGGCATTTACGCTTACCGTGCGGGTTTTATTAATACCTATATCAATTGGGAACCAAGTACCCTTGAGCGTATTGAGTGCCTAGAGCAGCTACGTGTACTTTGGTACGGTGAAAAAATCCATGTAGACGTTGCGGCAGAAGCACCTGCAGCTGGTGTTGATACGCCAGAAGACCTAGAAGCGGTTCGAGCTATTATTGGCTAAGCGTCTTTTAGCGACTACTTCTTTGCTCTACAAAAATGCAAAATCATGAGCCTTGCTTATCGCGAGGCTTTTTTATGCCTAAAGAGAAGCGGATGACAGCCTTATTTATCTAAGTTAATGGATATTGAGTTGGTTGCATGGGTTTCTGTAGCATCACCCCGGAATTATCTGAGATTTACCTCGCTCGACTTGCAAATTTTCTCTATAATATGCCGCCTATAAAGTAGTGGCGAATCGCTAGTACAGAATAAAACTTACGACAAAACGTGGAGTAAAAGATGCCTTCTCAAAGCCCAGTGATTACGGTTGATGGACCAAGTGGTGCAGGTAAAGGTACCCTGTGTATGTTACTAGCAGATAAGCTAGGCTTTCATCTTCTAGACTCAGGCGCGATCTATCGCGTATTGGCTTTAGCGGCAATTCACCATGGCGTGGATACTGAATCAGAAGATGCTTTAGTACCGCTTGCAACTCACTTAGATGTTCAGTTTATCGCTGAAGGTGAGCTAGTGAAGGTTATCTTAGAAGGCGAAGATGTGTCTGGTGAACTTCGTAAAGAAGAGACGGGCATGGCGGCTTCAAAAGTCGCTGCTTTACCTCGCGTTCGTGAAGCACTGTTACGTCGTCAACGTGCTTTTAGCGCAGCTCCTGGTTTAGTTGCAGACGGTCGTGACATGGGAACCGTTGTATTTGTTGAAGCTGAAGCGAAAATATTTTTAGATGCAAGTGCTGAAGAGCGCGCGAGTCGTCGCCTTAAACAGTTGCAACAGAAGGGGTTAGATGTTAAATTTGACGACCTTTTGAGCGAGATCCAAGAGCGAGACGATCGAGATCGTAATCGCCCAGTGGCGCCACTTCGCCCTGCAGAGGATGCTCTAGTGCTTGATTCCACCTCAATGAATATTGAGCAGGTAGTCGAAAAAGCACTACACTATATTGAATCGAAACTGGCTGGGTAATTTCGCCGAGCTAGTACGAACGTTGGTCGCAAGGATGATGACCGGCGAATTTATCAACCCCATGCGGTAGGATACCCATGGACGTTTAATTATTGAAGATTAAATAATGACTGAATCTTTTGCTCAACTCTTTGAAGAGTTTCTATCTGAAACTGAATTCCAACAAGGCAGCATCGTTAAAGGTACTGTAGTAGCTATCGAGAACGGTTACGTTCTTGTAGACGCTGGTCTTAAGTCTGAATCTGCTATCCCTGCTGAACAATTCAAGAACGCTGCTGGCGAACTTGAAGTTGAAGTTGGTGCTGAAGTAGACGTAGCTCTAGACGCTGTTGAAGATGGTTTCGGTGAAACTCAACTTTCTCGTGAGAAAGCTAAGCGTCACGAAGCTTGGATCGTACTTGAGAAAGCTTGTGAAGAAGCTGAAACTGTTGTTGGTATCATCAACGGTAAAGTTAAAGGCGGTTTCACTGTTGAACTTAACGGTATCCGTGCTTTCCTTCCAGGTTCTCTAGTAGACGTACGTCCTATCCGTGACACTGCTCACCTAGAAAACAAAGAGCTAGAGTTCAAAGTAATCAAGCTAGACCAGAAGCGTAACAACGTTGTTGTTTCTCGTCGTGCTGTTATCGAATCTGAAAACAGTGTTGAGCGTGACGAACTTCTTGAAACTCTACAAGAAGGTACTGAAGTTAAAGGTATCGTTAAGAACCTTACTGACTACGGTGCATTCGTTGATCTTGGCGGTGTTGACGGTCTTCTACATATCACAGATATGGCTTGGAAGCGCGTTAAGCACCCATCAGAGATCGTTAACGTTGGTGACGAAATCCTAGTTAAAGTTCTTAAGTTCGATCGTGAGCGCACTCGTGTTTCACTAGGTCTTAAGCAACTAGGCGAAGATCCATGGGTAGCAATCGCTAAGCGTTACCCAGAAGGTCACAAGCTTTCTGGTCGTGTTACAAACCTAACTGACTACGGCTGCTTCGTTGAAATCGAAGAAGGCGTTGAAGGTCTAGTACACGTTTCTGAAATGGATTGGACTAACAAGAACATCCACCCTTCTAAAGTTGTTAATGTTGGCGACGAAGTTGAGGTTATGGTTCTTGATATCGACGAAGAACGTCGTCGTATCTCTCTAGGTCTGAAACAGTGTAAAGCTAACCCATGGCAGTCATTTGCAGAAATGCAAGCTAAGGGCGACAAAGTTACTGGTAAGATCAAGTCTATCACTGACTTTGGTATCTTCATCGGTCTAGAAGGCGGTATCGACGGTCTTGTACACCTATCTGACATTTCTTGGAACGCTGCCGGCGAAGAAGCTGTACGTGAATACAAGAAAGGCGACGAAATCTCTGCTGTTGTTCTAGCAGTAGATGCAGAGCGTGAGCGTATTTCTCTTGGCGTTAAGCAAATGGAAAACGACCCGTTCAACGCATACGTTGCTGACAACAAGAAAGGTGTTCTTGTAAACGGTACTGTAACTGCAGTTGACGCTAAAGGCGCTACTATCGAGCTAATCGAAGGCGTTGAAGGCTACCTACGTGCTTCTGAAGTTTCTCGTGACCGTATCGAAGATGCATCTCTAATCCTAAGCGTTGGCGACAGCGTTGAAGCGAAGTTCACTGGTGTAGACCGTAAGAACCGCGTAATCAACCTATCTATCAAAGCTAAAGATGAAGCTGATGAGCAAGAAGCAATGGCTTCACTGAACAAGTCTGATGAAGGCGCGTTCGGTAACGCAATGGCAGACGCATTCAAAGCTGCTAAAGGCGAATAATAGCTTCTCATTAAGAGAATTATAGCTATCTAGCCAAGAAAGGAGCCGTAAGGCTCCTTTTTTTTTGCTTATTTTTCCTATAGGTCTATAATTTCTAAAAAGAAAACCAACGAGGGTAACTATGACTAAGTCTGAATTGATTGAAAGACTGTGCGCTGAGCAAACGCATCTTTCTGCAAAAGAAATTGAAGACGCTGTAAAAGACATTTTAGAGCACATGGCTTCAACACTAGAAAGTGGTGATCGAATCGAAATTCGCGGCTTTGGCAGCTTTTCTCTGCATTACCGTGAACCTCGTGTTGGACGTAATCCTAAAACTGGTGACAAGGTTGAGTTGGAAGGTAAATACGTTCCTCACTTCAAACCAGGTAAAGAGCTACGCGAACGAGTAAACTCAGGGTTGTAGGCTACTTATCGGAATTAAGAAAAGCGGCATACTATAATGTATGCCGCTTTTTTATGACCATAATATGGTGGTCTGATTAGTAATTTTCCTGCATAATCGTACAGCTAACTAATCAATGAGTGATGAACTATGAAAATTATAAAAATAGTCGCTGTTATCGCACTTTTCCTAATGGCACTGGCTTTAGGCTCTCAAAACCAAACAATTGTGAATTTCAATTATTTGCTAGCGCAAGGTGACTTCCACCTGTCAAGCTTGCTAGGTGTTGTATTCGTTTCAGGTTTTGCTCTTGCTTGGTTAGTCTTTGGAAATATGCACATGCGATCTCAACTAAAAATTCATCGCTTGAAGAAGCAACTCAATAAGCAATCAAAGCAGGTCGCTGCTGAAACTAAAGCTTAAAGGCCATATTTGATGTTAGAGTTACTGTTCTTACTTTTGCCCATCGCAGCCGCTTATGGTTGGTATATGGGTAATCGTAATGCTCAGCAAGAAAAACAAAAGCAATCACACCAGATCTCCCGCCAATACGTGACGGGTTTGAACCTATTACTGTCAGACCAATCTGACAAAGCGGTTGATCACTTCATTGAGTTACTTCAAGTAGACAATGAAACCATCGATACTCACTTGGCTTTGGGCAACTTGTTCCGCTCAAGAGGCGAAGTCGACCGCGCTATTCGTATTCACCAAAATCTTATCTCTCGGTCTGGGCTTACTCTCGATCAAAAAAACCTCGCATTGCAACAATTAGCTAAAGACTATACGGTCTCAGGCTTTCTTGATCGCGCAGAGAAAATTTTTGAACAGCTTGTAGAAGAGCCTGATCATAAAGAAGGCGCTTTACAGCAGTTGGTTGCCATTTATCAGCAAACGCGTGAGTGGAATAAAGCGATTCATTACGGGAATATCTTAGTTAAGCTGAGCAAGAAGAAAATGAAGACGCGTGCGATGGTTGCACACTTCTGGTGTGAGCTTGCGATGCAAGAACAAGCCGACGGCAACCGCCCTAAAGCGCTTCAGCACTTCAAGAAGGCCCTTTCAGAAGACCCTAAATGTGTTCGAGCCAGTATTGCTTTAGGAAAATTCTATTTAGCCAATGAAGATTATCACAAGACAATTACTTATTTGGAGTCAGTTCTCGAGCAAGATATCGACTTCATTAGTGAAGTCCTGCCAACGCTTGCTGAGTGTTACCACAAACTTGGACAAGAAGCGCAGTTGGTCGAGTTCCTTAAAGCGTGTATTCAGAAGAAAGCCGGTGTTTCCGCTGAGTTGATGCTGGCTCAACTCGTTGCCGACCATGAAGATGTTGGCTCTGCTCAAGAGCTACTGACAAAGCAGCTTGTTAAAAACCCAACCATGAAAGGTTTTTATCGATTAATTGATTATCACCTAGAGGAAGCGGAAGAAGGTAGAGCCAAAGACAGCTTAACAACGCTTCAATCTATGGTTGGTGAACAACTCAAGGTTAAGCCTCATTACCGATGCCGTCAGTGTGGTTTCTCAACTCACTCAATGTATTGGCACTGCCCTTCATGTAAGGGGTGGGGAACGATCAAGCCTATTCGTGGGCTTGATGGTGAATAGATTTGTGGTCATTTTAAGACCAAATTATTAATTGCAGCTTTCGGGCTGCATTTTTATGACTGTTATTTATGGCCTGATTGGTATAAATATTTTGTAGAAAGTTAACTGCGTTAGGAGATGAAATGAACGACCAAAAAATCATTGTAGCATTGGATTATGATAACCAAGCGGATGCGTTAGCCTTTGTCGATCGTATTGACCCAGCATCTTGCCGCCTAAAAGTTGGCAAAGAGATGTTTACTCTGTTTGGCCCTGAATTTGTTCGTGAATTACATAAACGTGGTTTCTCTGTGTTTTTGGACCTTAAGTTCCACGATATCCCGAACACATGTTCAAAGGCGGTACGTGCTGCCGCTGAGATGGGCGTGTGGATGGTGAACGTGCACGCGAGTGGTGGCGAGCGTATGATGACGGCTTCTCGTGAAATTTTGGAACCATATGGTAAAGATCGTCCATTGTTAATCGGTGTGACGGTACTAACCAGTATGGAGCAATCTGACTTAGCGGGTATCGGTCTGGATCTAGAGCCACAGCAACAAGTGATGCGCTTAGCGTCTTTGACTAAAAACTCAGGCCTAGACGGTGTTGTATGTTCTGCACAAGAGGCTTCTTTGCTCAAAGGTGCACTTGGTCAGGAGTTCAAACTAGTAACTCCAGGTATTCGTCCTGTAGGAGCTGATGTTGGTGACCAGAAGCGTATCATGACCCCTTCTAAGGCGATTCAAGCCGGCTCAGACTACTTAGTTATCGGTCGTCCAATTACTCAAGCAGCGGACCCTGCATCAGTACTTGCTGAAATCAACGGCACGCTAGCTTAAGCTTATCATTAAGTCGTAATTCCAATAAAGAAGGCCAGCAATTTGCTGGCCTTCTTATAGGTGTACTAAATACAGAATTGGTCTGGAGTAGACTTGTTCTAAACGGCTTAAACCGGAGCGCCACTATGAAACTTAAAGTCGCTGTCTTCTGAAGTGATAAGTTCTGCTTCAACTTGCGCAAAATGAGCAATACGCTCAGAGATATCTTTCCCTGCGATTTGTTCCGCGAGTTCAAGATAGTCTTGATAGTGACGAGCTTCTGAACGAAGTAGAGATACGTAAAACTTTTCCATGTCTTCTTCTAAGAAAGGAGCCAGTTTAGCAAAGCGTTCACAAGAGCGAGCTTCAATAAATGCACCAATAATAAGCTTATCAACCAGAGCATCAGGTTCGTAAGTTTTAACTTGCTTGATTAAACCTTTAGCGTAGCGGCCCGCCTCGATCGGTTGATAAGTCACGCCTTTTTTTACCATCAATTCCATCACTTGGTAGAAGTGATGCAGCTCTTCTTTGATCAGCAATACCATTTTATCGATCAAGTCAGCACCGTAATTACAGCCTTCTTTCGCTGTAATTTGCTTTGATACATTACTTTTACCACGTAGAGACTCCAAGTCTCCAATACGACGGTAAGCAAATTGCTCGTAGGGCAAAATCCACTCATTCAGTTGCTTCGCGCTTTCTTTATCTACCGCATATTTACGGATAAGGAACAAAGCACTTTGAGCTGCTTTAAGTTCACAAAGCATGTGATCGCGTAGAATGATATGAAGGTTTTCAGGCTTCTTGGCTTCATCTATCCATGAATCTGGCGTTTCAGCTTTAAGAAAAGAGTGTATAGGGGCTAATAATTCTTGATACATGGTAAGGGCAAGTTTGTTGATAATGCGGGATTTTATCACAGCTTAAGAGATCCCCCTATACGGAGAAAGGAAATTCCACAGGTACAAAAAAGGCCGCTAATTTAAATAGAGCGGCCTTTAAGTGTTGAGTTAGAGCGTTACCATTTTTTCTTCTGACCGAATAGAGCATCCATGTCATCTTCACGCTCTTTCGATTCCATCTGCTGTAAATCTTCTGCGTTTTTATTTAGGCGCTTCTGATCAAGATCGTCAAGCATCTGTTGTAGCTTGTCTTTCGCTTGATTGGAGTATGCGTCGTTTTTAGTGGCTAATGCATCGATGCCTTTGCGCAACAGTTGAATCGCTGTGCCAGGCTGTCCACGAGATATCGAGTCATTTGCACGTTTGATAACATTCTCGATGTTGATGCGAATTTGGATTGTTTCTAAGCGAGCGTTTTCAACCACAAAAGCTTGAGTATTAAAACGTCCTTTATTGTGCTCGTTACGAACCGTGTCACGCAAGCGTTTAACTAGCTTAAGCATCATGATTGCTTGTTTGTCACTACTAGGCATGCGAAAAGCGGTGCTTTCGCCCCCTTGGTGGTTCTCTTTAAGCTGCGTGATTTGTTGCTTTACGCTTTCGATGCGTTGGGCAAGCTGCTTATTTTTAGGATCGAGTTCATACATATTAACTAATGCATCAAGAATTCGATTGTTTAAGCATATAAGAAGATCTTGGCTAAACGGCATGTGGTGAGCATTGCCAATTAACTCTTCTGTTCCATCTATAATGGTTAGATAACGAGAAGCTTCCTGTTTCTTCGTTGTTTCTACCTTAACTTTGTATTGAAGCATGATGTTGTAGCCTAAAACCAACACCAAAAGCACGGCTACCAAGGCGATTATTAAACCAATATTCATATATTTGTGTCTGCTTATTGTTTTCTATAGCTAACTAGAGAGGATACACGATTCCATTGTGTATAGGCACTTGTAAATTACAATTTTTGATTATCTCTTGTTGAGCGCAATCGGCAATCAAAATTTACTAACTAATGTGTGAGAATGAGGAGTGGCTTACAAAGCGTCAGTGATGTTTTTATTTGTTACGCTTTAAAAGCTCGATATTTCTGTCATTTTAGTTCTCGAAGCGTTATAACTATTAATTATATTACACGAGACTATAACGCTCTATTTGCAAATAAGTTAGCGCAGAAATGAGTAAAGGATTACGAGGTTAGATATGAAGTTACAGCAACTGAAGTACATTGTTGAGGTTCTAAACCATAACCTAAATGTTTCAGCGACAGCAGAGAGTTTGTACACATCTCAGCCCGGCATAAGTAAACAGGTTAGATTACTTGAAGACGAGCTAGGCATTCAAATATTTGAGCGTAGCGGTAAGCATTTAACTCAGGTTACACAAGCCGGTGAGGATATTATTCGTATCTCTCAAGAGATTTTGGCTCGTGTTGAGAGTATTAAAGCGGTTGCGGGTGAGCACACTCATCCTGAGATGGGCACATTGAATATTTCAACCACTCATACTCAAGCTCGTTATGCACTCCCTGATGTGATTAAAGGTTTCACGGCGCGTTATCCAAAAGTGTCGCTTCACATGCATCAAGGCACGCCAAGCCAGATGTCAGAAGCGGTAGCTAAGGGTACAGCGAACTTTGCGATTGCAACGGAAGCGCTACACCTTTATCAAGATGCAATTATGCTGCCTTGTTATCATTGGAACCGTTCGATCGTGGTAACGAAAGATCACCCTCTTGCACAGAAACGAAATATCTCGATTGAAGATCTTGCCGCTTATTCTCTCGTGACTTATGTATTTGGTTTTACTGGCCGTTCCGAGCTGGATACAGCATTTAACAAAGTAGGCTTAACACCGCGTGTTGTGTTTACCGCGACGGATGCTGATGTGATTAAAACTTATGTTCGGATGGGGATCGGGGTGGGTGTAATTGCAAGCATGGCGATTGACCACGAGCAAGATACAGACTTGGTTGCTATTGACGCGAGCCATCTATTTGGTGCTAGCACCACAAGTATTGGCTTTAGAAAAGGCACTTTCCTGCGTTCTTACATGTTTGACTTTATGGAGCGTTTTGCACCGCACTTAACTCGCCCAGTAGTTGAGCAAGCTATTTCTTTGAAATCGAATGAAGAGATCGAAGAGATGTTTAAAGACATCGACTTACCCGTTCGCTAAGGGTCATAGTCTTACCTAGATTCCCAATTCGGCCTGTTTACAGGCCGTTTTCATTTAAGCTCATTTGTGGTTTTATTGCTGGTAGGTTGTCTTTATACAACCTCAATTTGTAACCTTCCTTTCCATTTAGGCCTCTTACCCCTACAATCATCGCACCATAGGGGGAAGCATGCATTCACGATTCAAAATACTCGATTCATTTTTGCTAGAGCACCAGATTTACTGGCGTTCAGAGCCTTTTCACCTATGCCAAACTCACGATCAGCCATGGACAGACGTGAACCTTCCACTTGTCGATTGGTTAGATGGTTTGAGTATTGAACGCATTCAAACGCTAAAAGAACAGCCTCAAGTTCTGATTTCGGAACTTATGCGTTTTCTCCCAGAGTTAGGGAATGCCAATCAACACATCCAGTTTGATAATTCGGCTTTAGTTGGGCTTG
Organism: Vibrio tasmaniensis 1F-187; assembly: GCF_000272405.2. Lineage (GTDB taxonomy): Bacteria > Pseudomonadota > Gammaproteobacteria > Enterobacterales > Vibrionaceae > Vibrio > Vibrio tasmaniensis_A. The sequence continues at coordinate 11,254 of NZ_AJZM02000220.1, read as the reverse complement.
ATCTTCCGCGCGGTACTGCCGATGGTATCCCCGGCAGAAAGCTGCAACAAATTGTCGCGATGGGAGAGGCTTCATTAAAAGAGCATCATGGTAAAGAGTGGCTTGAATGGTGTTCTGGCAAAGGCTTTCTCGGTCGAATCTTATCTCAGCAATCAGATCAAAAGGTCACTAGCTTTGAGTGGCAACAGTCACTGTGTGAAAGCGGGCAAAAGATTGCAGATGACCAGAAACTAGAGATGGACTTTGTTCAAGGTGACGCGTTTTCAAAAGATGCAGATCGGGTGTTTAACTCAAATCAACATGCTGTTGCTCTTCACGCTTGTGGTGATCTTCATGTTGAATTAGTGAAGAAATCTGTTTCACATGGGCTTCCTGCAGTCACCATTTCTCCATGTTGCTACCATCTTATTCGCGATGAAAGCTACCAAGCGATGTCATCCGTTGCGAAAAGCTCAGCATTAACGTTGAGCAAGAGCGACTTAAGAATCCCGCTTCAAGAAACCGTCACTGGTGGTGAAAGAGTAAAAAGACACCGTCAGTCAGAAATGAGTTACCGATTAGGCTTTAGCCAACTACTTAAGGGTGAGCTTGGTGTCGACGAGTACATTCCTGTACCAAGCATCAAGAAATCGGAGCTATCCGAAGGCTTTGAATCATTTTGTTGCTGGGCATCTGAAGTGAAAGATATATCGCTGGGTTCAGATATTGATTTTGACTCTTATTTAATTCAAGGCGAAGCGCTTTTCTGGGAAATGGAAAAGCTGAGTTTAGTTCAACAAGTCTTTAGAAGACCTTTAGAGATATGGTTGGCCTTAGATCGTGCCATTTATCTGCAAGAACAAGGTTATCAAGCTTCGATTGAAGAGTTCTGCGAACGTAGTGTAACGCCAAGAAACCTATTGATTCATGGGGTTAAGATCGAGCGCTAGCGGTAAACAGCACTTGTATGTGTTTTTGCGATCTAAAATCATGAATGCAAAATAAAGCTATAAATACAAAAAAGTGATAAATACAAAAAAAGCCAGCGCGACATTATGTCGTACTGGCTTTTTGTTTAATGTGTCTGAATTAATTGAACGCTTCAACGAGAAGGTTATTGCGTTCAGTTAGTCATTACATCATTAGTTAAACATTGCGATTGCTTCTGCAGGCGCTACGTATTCTAGGTCAAAGCTCTCTGCAACTTCTTTACAAGTCACTTTACCGTGGATTACGTTTAGACCTTCTAGGAAACCTTCATCAGATAGAAGTGCTTCGCGGTAGCCTTTGTTCGCTAGCTTAACAATGTAAGGAAGTGTTGCATTGTTTAGTGCGTAAGTAGAAGTACGAGCAACGGCACCTGGCATGTTAGCAACACAGTAGTGAACTACGTCATCAACGATGTAAGTTGGATCAGCGTGAGTCGTTGCATGTGAAGTTTCAAAACAACCACCTTGGTCGATTGCAACATCAACAACCGCTGAACCTGGCTTCATCTTAGCGATGTGATCTTTTGTAACAAGTTTAGGAGCGGCTGCGCCTGGGATTAGCACTGCACCAATCACTAGGTCAGCTTCTAGAACATGCTTCTCAATAGCGTCTTCAGTAGAATAAACCACTTTTGCGCGACCTTGGAATTCTTCATCAAGACGACGAAGAGTATCTACGTTGCGATCAAGAATGGTTACATCAGCGCGAAGGCCAACAGCCATACGTGCTGCGTTAGCACCAACAACACCGCCGCCAACAACAACAACTTTTGCTGGCTCAACACCAGGAACGCCGCCAAGAAGAAGACCACAACCACCGTTAGATTTCTCTAGTGTTTGTGCACCTGCTTGAATAGACATGCGACCAGCGACTTCAGACATTGGTGCTAATAGTGGCAAGCGACCCATATTATCTGTTACAGTCTCATAGGCTACGCAGACAGCTTTGCTCTTGATCAGCTCTTCAGTTTGTGGAAAATCTGGTGCAAGGTGTAAATAGGTAAATAATATTTGCCCTTCGCGAAGCATAGCTCGCTCGACAGCTTGAGGTTCTTTAACCTTTACAATCATTTCTGCTTTCGCGAAAACGTCAGCAGCAGTAGGAAGAATGGATGCGCCTACAGCGATGTAATCATCGTCTGAAAAACCGATACCATTACCGGCATTGGTTTCTACAAAAACTTGGTGGCCGTGTGAGATTAGTTCTCTCACGCTAGCTGGGGTCATACCAACGCGGTATTCGTGGTTCTTGATTTCCTTAGGTACGCCAATGATCATCCTGACTCCTCATTTTATTTTGGTTGTTTTATCTATGTGTAGGGTAATTCTGTCGAATTAATATCTAGTATAGATATGTTTAAGTAAAATTTGATACTGAATATTAAAAAGTTGTAGTATATTTTTTTGCAAGGAAGTAATAAGGTGGAATAAAAAATGGCAGACAATTATAAGAAGCCGTCCAAGGAACTAGATCGTATTGACCGCAACATTCTTAATGAGTTGCAAAAAGACGGTCGTATCTCAAACGTTGAACTCTCAAAACGAGTAGGACTTTCTCCAACTCCATGTCTTGAGCGTGTTCGTCGTTTAGAGCGTCAGGGTTACATTACTGGGTACACAGCATTGCTGAACCCACAGTACCTTGATGCTTCACTTTTAGTGTTTGTTGAGATTACGTTGAACCGTGGTGCGCCAGATGTGTTCGAACAATTCAACACCGCTGTGCAGAAACTGGATGACATCCAAGAGTGTCATTTAGTGTCGGGTGATTTTGACTATCTTCTAAAAACACGTGTATCTGATATGGGTGCTTACCGTAAGCTACTGGGTGATACGTTACTTCGTCTACCAGGCGTAAACGACACTCGAACTTACGTTGTAATGGAAGAAGTGAAACAAACCAATCAACTTGTGATTAAAACTCGTTAATCATAATTGGTGAAATGAAAGAAAGCGGACATTTGTTCCGCTTTCTTGCTTTCTGGAATTGGGTTTTTCTGTTTGATATGGTTAAATCAACAGTAGTTTCATTGAAACGAGCGGCTATTGCCGCTCGAGATGTTTTTATCCCGTTTAATTATTAAGTTGGTTTATGTTCAAGCAGAGCAGTAATAAAGTAGAAACAATCATTAAAACGAGTGAAGAGCCTCAGTCTCCTCGTTTAAGTGGTTCTCAACGTCTAAAAGAGTGCAGCCTAATTCTAGGTGTTCTCTTCTCTATTCTACTTGCCGTTGCGTTATTAACTTTTAGCCCTGCTGACCCATCATGGTCGCAAACGGCTTGGGGTGGTGATATTCAAAATGCAGGAGGCTACGTAGGTGCATGGTTGGCGGATACGCTTTTCTTTGTGTTTGGTTCTTTAGCTTATCCTTTACCTATCTTGGTGACGGTTGCTGCGTGGGTATTATTCCGTAAACGTAATGAAGATGAGCAGATCGATTTCATGCTGTGGGGTACTCGTTTACTTGGACTGACTGTCCTTATTCTTACTAGCTGTGGTTTAGCGGATATCAACTTCGATGATATTTGGTACTTTTCATCTGGCGGTGTAGTCGGTGATGTATTAACAAGTCTTGCGCTTCCAACGCTGAACGTTCTGGGCAGTACGTTGGTTCTTCTTTTCTTATGGGGAGCTGGCTTTACCCTATTAACGGGCATTTCCTGGTTAAGTATTGTTGAATGGTTAGGCGAGTGTGCAATCAAATCCTTTACGTCAGCCGTTAATAAGGCGCGCGGCCAAGATCAAGAGCTGCTTGAACCTCAGTTAACAGAATCGGCAGACCGCGATTTAATCGAAGAACGTCATCAAGAGCCGAGTTACCGTGATGTTCCTGCTTTAGAAGATAACAAAGAATCAAAAGAGCATGATCTACTAGATCCTGCGATGAGCTTCTCAGCGACCAATGAGTCTTCAGATAAGACTGAAGAGTCGTTGGACAATACAGCAACACCGAAGCGCCATTATAATATTCATATGCCAATAGAAGCGGCCGTTAAGCAAGATGCTTCTGTTCATGAACAACCTCAGGTTCAGCCTCAAGCTATAATTGAGCCAGAACAGTCGATCTCGGCATTTCCTACTTACCAACAGCCAGAAGAGCCTTTGGAAGAGGGTGTTGAGTGCTCGAAGCAGTTGAATGCAACGATAGAGCAGCTAGAAAATGCAGCAATGTATGAAGATGATCTAGCGGCTCAAGAGCAAGTTGACGCACATGAATCTCAGGTTGCGTATCAACAATACATGCAAAACGAACAAGCGGAAGTTAGTCCAACTCATAGTGACTTTGATAGTGCTGAAACAGCAACGGATAGTTCCTCTGAAGTCGAGGGTGAACTCGGTGCAGAAGACGTTCAGCCTGAATCTTTATATGCTTCGCCAGTGGATGAAACAGAAGAAACAATCGAAGACGATTCTTCTGTGCAAGCATCTCCGTTTGATATGGCGGAAGAGCAAGATGAACAAGCTTCAGTGTTCCAACCTGTATCGATTGAAGATGTTAATACTGAGCAACAAGAGCCTTTCGCTGCCCAACAAGGTAATGCTGAGTTTGAGCAAACTAACGAACAAGCTCAAGAGCAGGCTGTTGATCTTCCATGGGAAGAGGTCACGGAAGATGAGTCTGTGCACCAAGACCAAGATGTAGCAGCATTCCAAAATTTGGTATCTGAAGCGCAAGCGAATATGGCGGCGACACAAAACCCGTTCTTGGTACAGCAAGATGTGAATTTGCCCAAACCTGCCGAGCCATTGCCAACACTTGAGCTGTTGTTCCACCCTGAAAAACGTGAAACCTTTATTGACCGCGATGCACTAGAGGCGATTGCTCGTCTTGTTGAATCGAAGCTAGCGGACTACAAGATAAAGGCAGATGTGGTTGATATCTTCCCTGGCCCTGTCATCACTCGATTCGAACTCGATCTGGCTCCTGGCGTGAAAGTGAGCCGTATTTCTGGTCTTTCTATGGACTTAGCGCGTTCACTTTCTGCATTGGCAGTGCGTGTCGTAGAGGTAATACCGGGTAAACCTTATGTTGGTTTGGAATTGCCGAACATGAGCCGTCAAACCGTATTCTTCTCCGATGTGGTAGGTAGCCCTCAGTTCCAAGAAGCGACGTCACCAACGACCGTTGTTCTAGGACAAGATATTGCAGGTGAAGCGGTTATTGCTGATTTATCGAAGATGCCACACGTACTGGTTGCAGGTACCACCGGTTCTGGTAAGTCGGTGGGTGTGAACGTGATGATCTTGAGTATGCTTTACAAGGCATCGCCTGAAGACGTTCGTTTCATCATGATTGACCCGAAAATGTTGGAATTGTCTATCTATGAAGGTATTCCACATCTATTGTCTGAAGTCGTTACCGACATGAAAGATGCGTCTAACGCCCTTCGTTGGTGTGTTGGCGAAATGGAACGTCGTTATAAACTGATGTCGGCACTTGGTGTTCGTAACATTAAAGGCTACAACGACAAATTGAAGATGGCTGCGGAAGCGGGTCACCCAATTCATGATCCTCTGTGGAAACCGGGCGACAGCATGGACCCTGAAGCGCCATTGTTGGAAAAACTGCCTTACATTGTGGTTGTTGTCGATGAATTCGCCGATTTAATCATGGTAGTCGGCAAGAAAGTTGAAGAACTGATTGCACGCTTGGCACAAAAAGCGCGTGCGGCGGGGGTTCACTTGATCTTAGCAACTCAACGTCCTTCAGTTGATGTTATTACGGGTCTTATTAAAGCCAATATCCCGACACGTGTAGCCTTTACCGTATCAACCAAAACAGACTCTCGAACCATTCTTGACCAAGGTGGTGCTGAGTCACTACTTGGTATGGGTGATATGTTGTACTTGCCACCGGGTTCAAGCCACACAACTCGTGTACACGGCGCATTTGCATCTGATGATGATGTACACGCGGTCGTGAATAACTGGAAAGCACGCGGTAAGCCAAACTATATTGAAGAGATTACGAACGGCGACCAAACCCCAGAAACACTGTTACCAGGTGAGAAAATGGAAGGCGATGAAGAAGTCGATCCTCTGTTTGATCAAGTTGTCGAACACGTTGTCCATTCACGTCGTGGTTCAGTTTCTGGTGTGCAACGTCGATTTAAGATCGGCTACAACCGTGCCGCACGAATTGTTGAGCAATTAGAAGCTCAAGGTATTGTCAGTGCGCCAGGACATAACGGTAACCGAGAAGTCTTGGCGCCCGCGCCACCAAAAGATTAGTTCCAATAGGAACTCATAACTATTCAGTCGGTCAAAACCAAAACATAACCGACTTATGTTCTAACAGGATTATTGATGAAAAAAGTATTCGCACTTTTATTTATGAGCTTCTCAGTATTTGCTTCTCCGAAAGAAGAGTTGAGTAGCCGCTTGTCTCTGAATGCAGGTTTTAGCGCTGACTTTAAACAAGTTGTCACCAGCCCTGACGGTGATGTTGTGATGGAAGGCGAGGGCACAGTAGAGATTGCACGCCCTAGCTTGTTCCGTTGGGAAACGACTTTCCCTGATGAAAACCTATTGGTCTCTGATGGTCAAAGCTTGTGGTACTACAGTCCGTTCATTGAACAAGTGAGCATTTACTGGCAAGAACAAGCCACATCGCAAACGCCATTTGTATTGCTGACTCGTAACCAAGAAAGCGATTGGGACAACTACAACGTCGCGCAAACGGGTAACCAATTTACGCTAACGCCAACGGCTGTGGACTCTAATCAGGGCGATTTCCAGATTAACATCACCGAGAAAGGCATTGTTCAGGGCTTTAATGTGATTGAACAAGACGGCCAAAAAGGTGAGTTTACCTTTAACAATGTTGACTTAGGTAAACCTGCTGCTGACCGCTTTACTTTTGTGGCGCCGGAAGGTGTCGAGGTCGACGACCAAAGAAACTGATCCAAACTGGCAGATCGTTTGGTAGTAAGTCGATAGGTATTGATGCCATCAACGAATCAAGAGATTGCAATTGAGTAATTACAGCTTAGATTTTGCAGGGGACGAAGATTTTCGTCCCCTTGCTGCTCGTATGAGACCTGAAACTGTTGAACAGTATATCGGCCAGCAGCATATATTAGGTCCAGGTAAACCCCTTCGCAGAGCGTTGGAGGCGGGCCATATCCACTCCATGATTTTATGGGGGCCTCCGGGCACCGGTAAAACCACGCTGGCAGAAGTGGCAGCTAATTACGCCAATGCAGAAGTCGAGCGCGTGTCAGCAGTGACTTCGGGTGTAAAAGACATTCGTATCGCCATTGAAAAAGCGCGTGAGAACAAGCAAGCAGGGCGTAGAACGATTTTATTTGTGGACGAAGTCCATCGCTTTAACAAAAGCCAGCAAGATGCTTTTCTTCCTCATATCGAAGATGGCACGGTTACGTTTATTGGCGCGACGACAGAAAACCCTTCTTTTGAATTGAACAACGCTTTGTTGTCGCGTGCGCGTGTTTACAAATTGACTTCGCTCAATACAGAGGATATTTCCCTCGTCATTCGCCAAGCGATTGAAGATAAACAGCGTGGCTTGGGTGATGTGTCGGCTGATTTTGCTGATAACGTATTAGATCGCCTCGCTGAACTGGTCAACGGTGATGCTCGTATGTCGCTCAACTATCTTGAGCTGCTGTATGACATGGCAGAAGACAACGACAAAGGCGAGAAAGCGATAACATTGCAGTTGTTAGCGGAAGTGGCTGGTGAGAAGGTTGCTCGTTTCGATAATAAGGGTGATATTTGGTACGACCTAATCTCTGCCGTTCACAAGTCGATTCGTGGCTCTAATCCCGATGCCGCGTTGTATTGGTCGGCGCGAATGATTGCGGCGGGTTGTGATCCTCTGTATATCGTAAGGCGTTTATTAGCGATTGCTTCTGAAGATATTGGTAATGCTGACCCAAGAGCAATGCAGGTTGCGATGTCGGCTTGGGATTGCTTCACACGTATTGGCCCAGCAGAAGGGGAGCGTGCGATTGCTCAGGCGGTTGTCTATTTAGCGTGTGCACCAAAGAGTAACGCTGTTTACACGGCTTGGAAGCAAGCCTTAACGGATGCTCACAACCTTCCTGAATATGAAGTCCCTCATCATTTACGTAATGCACCCACAACTTTGATGAAGGACATGGGCTACGGGCAAGAATACCGTTATGCTCATGATGAACCAGGTGCCTACGCGGCTGGCGAAAAGTATTTGCCGCCTGAAATGGGCGAAACACAATACTATTTCCCAACAAAACGAGGCTTAGAGACCAAAATTGGCGAGAAGCTAGATTATCTGGCGGATTTGGACGCAAAAAGCCCACAAAAACGCTATGAAAAGTAGTCTTTTTTGGATATCGTTACCTAGTCATAAAAATTCAATTAAATCGTTACAAATTGGTCGAAATAGCACCAGTTTTAGGGGTTTAGCAGTGATTCAGTAGCAATCTACTGAATATTCAAATAACTAAAGCATAGGATTAGCAATGCTGGATTCTAAATTACTTCGAGCTGAGCTGGATGAAACAGCGGCAAAATTAGCACGTCGAGGCTTCACCCTTGATGTAGAGACAATTCGTGAACTTGAAGAAAAACGTAAGTCCCTTCAGATGAAAACTGAAGAGCTACAAGCGTTACGTAACTCTCGATCGAAGTCCATTGGTCAAGCGAAAGCAAAAGGCGACCATGAAGAAGCTGAGCGTATCCTTGCAGAAGTAGGCAACTTAGGCGCAGAACTAGACCAAGCTAAAGTAACATTGGCTGAGCTTCAATCTGAGCTAGAAACGATCACAATGTCAATTCCTAACCTACCTGACGCAGAAGTGCCAGATGGTAAAGATGAAGACGACAACGTAGAAGTTTCTCGTTGGGGTCAACCTAAGACTTACGACTTCGAAGTGAAAGATCACGTGGATCTTGGCGAAATGTCTGGCGGTCTTGATTTTGCTAGCGCAGTTAAAATCTCTGGTTCTCGTTTTATCGTGATGAAAGGCAAATTCGCACGTCTACACCGTGCTATTGCTCAGTTCATGCTGGACCTTCACACTGATGAGCACGGCTACACAGAAATGTACGTACCGTACCTAGTGAACCACGATAGCCTATACGGTACTGGTCAACTTCCTAAGTTCGGCGAAGACTTGTTCCACACAAGCCCGCTAACTGAGCAAGTAAGTGATGTACCGCTTAAGACGTTATCGCTTATCCCTACTGCGGAAGTACCGGTAACGAACATGGTTCGTGACACGATTACTGATGAAGCTGAACTGCCACTTAAGATGACAGCTCACACTCCATGTTTCCGTTCTGAAGCGGGTTCTTACGGTCGTGACACTCGTGGTCTTATCCGTATGCACCAATTCGACAAAGTTGAATTAGTACAAATTACTAAGCCAGAAGACTCAATGGCAGCGCTTGAAGAGCTAACTGGTCACGCTGAGAAAGTACTTCAACTTCTAGAGCTTCCTTACCGTAAAGTGATTCTATGTACGGGTGACATGGGCTTCGGTTCTGCGAAAACTTACGACTTAGAAGTCTGGGTTCCAGCACAAGAGACATACCGTGAAATTTCTTCTTGTTCAAACATGTGGGATTTCCAAGCGCGTCGTATGCAAGCTCGTTTCCGTCGTAAAGGCGAGAAGAAACCTGAACTTGTACACACACTTAACGGTTCTGGTCTTGCTGTTGGTCGTACTATGGTTGCTATTCTTGAGAACAACCAAGAAGCAGATGGCCGTATTGCTATCCCAACAGTACTTCAACCATACATGGGCGGCGTAACGCACATCGGTTAATACCAATTTAGGTTCATCGAATTTAGATTAGTCTATCTCGTTAGAATTGTTAAAAGGCTTTGCTGTAATGGCAAAGCCTTTTTTGTATGCGGACGTTGTTTAAATAGAAGCTACATATATGAGAAGGCAGCCTCGGAAGTATTGTTTGCTTGTTTCCAGGCCAAATCTGCTTGCTTGCATGCCAGAAGCGCCTTTCGGTAATAGTTTTGATAGTTGTTTTGTGTCAGCTCATCAATCGTATAAAGCTGTGTGATCACTTCGTCACATTGCTTGATGATGGTTAGCACTTGTTTTGCACCCATTGAGTCAGGCCAAATAACAGAGAGCAGTTTTATCGTATTCATACATACGTTCTTGATCATCGGACATCGTTTATGAATATCTAAGTAAGTCACAAGCACCTGTTTGTAGTCTGACTTTGCTAGTTTGATGCCGATATTCTTCTCTTTGAGCCAGTTCATTTTTGCGGTGTTGCGATGTTTCAACTCAGTGCACATCGTTATCTGACTTGAAACCACTGTCTCGCTCGCTGTTTTCACTATCAACATGCTGCAACGGTTTTCCGCAATTTTAAACTCGTTTTCACAACTCATCCTATCCAATAACCATGCATGGTGATAAATCACAGGGAAGGCATCAAAGTCATTCTTGTCGTGCAATGCGGTTAGTATAGTGACTGCTTTTTGATATTGGTTAGCTTCCATCGCGATGTGAGCTGCGATAAGTGCTAAGTCAGTTTGAAGCCCTGATCTTGCCTCGGTAGGGATCTTCGAAATTAAGTAGTTGACGTGACCCAAATTTGCTTGCTTATCGATGCCATCTGAGGCGCAATAGAGCAAAAATCGTATATGATTTAGCTTCATATATAGGTTGTCTCGAAAGGTGTCCTTATTGATTTGCACATGGTTTTGGTAGTGGAATAGCGCTGTTTTAGTATCATTAACCGATAAGCATAGATTTGCGATTGCCAGTTCTCTCTCAGAGTTACCTGGTGTTAGTTTACTCGCTAACTTGAAGTGAGCAATGGCTGCCGGAACCTTATTGCTGATCAGGTTTACTTGAGCTGCTTGGTCTCGATACAAAGTGCAGGTTGGTGCAGAATTGATCAAACTTTCAATCATCGACTGTGCTTCGCTAAGCTGCCCCAAATTCGCAAGGCTGTTTGCTAATCCTGCTTGAGCCCAATCAAAACTGCCTTCATCTATCGCTTTCTGATAGACATTCTTGGCTTCCTCGTAGAGCTCTAGTTTTGATAGAAAGCTCCCTCGAAATTGCTGGATTGTTGCGAAGTATTCGGGATGAAACGCGGCAAGCTCTTCGCAATGCTCTAGGCCCGCTTCATAGTTATTCTCTCTCTCAGCTTTATAAATGTCTTGTAAAATCAGCTTCTTCCTTAAGGAACTGGTGATGCGCTGCTTTAGAGTTTCGCGGTTAAACGGTTTTAACAAATAGTTGTCAGGTCGTAGTTCAAGGATAGGGCGTATCGATAGAGGGCTTTGTTGCGTAATTAA
>NZ_AJZM02000219.1 GCF_000272405.2 Vibrio tasmaniensis 1F-187 | reverse complement strand
CACTCGGGAACCCCTCCAGGGTGTTTTTTCCTAACTCATAATGGATAGGCTAAAGAGATGTTTTTCCCAACGCATCTCTCAAGTGCGGAGCGCATCATAGCAAACACGTTAAACCTGTAAAGGGTTTTTCTTATGGTTTTGTGTTAAATGCTGCCTTTTTGGGCAAAGATGGCGAAAAGTACGCATATTGCTCGTGAAGTGAACATCTGTATTAAGATTTACGTACTGATAGGTAACACCTTGAGGTAATTAGCTTTCTGTATCGCGTTTGGTTCGTGTCATTCGTCATGAAACGTCAATTGAATTTAACTTAGATTTACACTTCTTGACGTTACAGCATTCATCAGTTGATAGAATACGGTTAATTTCATTTATAGATAATAATACCAATCGTAGTAAAT
>NZ_AJZM02000218.1 GCF_000272405.2 Vibrio tasmaniensis 1F-187 | reverse complement strand
TCTTTTAAAAGAGCAAAACAATGTCCTTAAAAGGAGTTTGAATAATGCAAATCGTATACGGATATTGTCATGAAGATGATGCGGTGAGTTTATTAGGCCGCTTTGTTGAACAAGGGGATTTTGTCAGCTTCAAAGAACTGGGCTCGGTCGGGCGTGAATACATGGCATTTGCTGCTTTGTTGCCTTTTACTGACCGCCTCCCCTTTCCTTTCTATTGGAAGGGCGTTCATTTCGTTTCGGTTCAAAAACAAACCCAATCAGTCCGTCATCTCACGCCTCCACCATCAAAGAATGCTCGCAAAAAACATTATCGTAAACTCAAAAACACCCTTATGACCCCTCAAAATTGGAAACAACACGTCAGTCGCAATCGCGGTTTGAAGTCTGTAAACGCTTCCTTGTTGCCTTTAATGTAATCAGGAAGAAATGGGGCTCAACGGTAACATGTGAGCCGTAATCGTGGTTTAAAGTACGCGAAATCTTGTCTGTTTTCTTTATGATGCGTGCCTATGTTGATTTTAACCTCTCTCCCCACGCTCCCTTTCATTGGCACGTTGCCCGGTGTCCAAGATCATTAGACCACTACAACTACACGGTCTACCTAGGACAACATAAGCATTCCTCCCTGCCTATCAGGCAAGGAGGTGGTAGGGAGCACTCCCTTTTCCTCCATCATGACCACGCACATGATAATTTTATCACTCAATAAGGATACTTATTATGAAAAAACGCACCCAGCGCACCCTCCTTGT
>NZ_AJZM02000217.1 GCF_000272405.2 Vibrio tasmaniensis 1F-187 | reverse complement strand
TTCTAGCTTAACCTATGGTTGAAGTTGCTTATTTTATTTTTCATGTGCGGGTGGATAATAACGCACAGAATCTAAAAAAAGGAACTGAAAATGTTATATGCACAACCAGGAACTGAAAATTCGATTGTCGATTTCAAGCCGCAGTATCAAAACTTCATAGGAGGGGCATGGGTAGCACCGAAACATGGAAAATATTTTACTAATACCTCCCCAATCAACCATTCTGTAATTTGTGAAATTCCAGCTTCGACTCAAGAAGACATCGATTTGGCAGTTAATTTTGCGCACAATGCGAAAAATGACTGGGCTTCAACATCAGTCACTGAGCGTTCAAACATATTATTAAAGATAGCTGAGCGTATTGAGAACAACCTTGAGATGCTTGCTATTACTGAAACATGGGACAATGGGAAACCTATTCGCGAGACTCTCGCCGCTGATATTCCACTCGTTGTCGACCATTTCCGCTATTTTGCTGGATGCATTAGAGCTCAAGAAGGTTCCGCTGCGGAACTAGATTCACAAACCATGACCTACCACTTCCCAGAACCTGTTGGTGTTGTAGGACAAATTATCCCATGGAACTTCCCACTCTTAATGGCCGCTTGGAAGCTGGCACCCGCGCTGGCTGCTGGCTGCTGCGTAGTATTAAAACCAGCGGAACAAACTCCTGCATCAATCTTAGTATTGATGGAGCTCATCGAAGATCTAGTCCCTGCCGGTGTAATCAATGTCGTAAATGGCTATGGTTCAGAAGCAGGTCAAGCACTTGCTACACATAAAAAGATTGCTAAAGTAGCCTTTACTGGCTCTACAGAAGTTGGACAGCATATTCTGAAGTGTGCCGCTGAGAACCTAATTCCGTCAACAGTCGAGCTAGGTGGTAAATCTCCAAATATTTTTATGGCTGATATATTTGATCACGAAGACAGTTACCTTGATAAGTGTATCGAAGGTGTCTTGTTAGCTTTTTTCAATCAAGGTGAAGTCTGCACGTGTCCTTCTCGAGTTTTGATTCATGAATCAATTTACGATCGCTTCATTTCACGTTTGCAAACTCGCATGAAAACGATCCAACAAGGAAACCCACTCGATACCGACACACAAGTTGGTTCACAGGTGTCACAAGAGCAATTTGACAAAATTCGCAAATACATAGCTCTTGGTCATGAAGAAGGTGCCGAATTACTTATTGGTGGTAACAGCAATGAAGACAATGGTTACTTTGTCGAGCCTACCCTCTTCAAAGGAACTAACGATATGCGTATTTTCCAAGAAGAGATTTTTGGCCCAGTCGTTGCTGTTACTACATTTAAGGACACTGAAGAAGCTCTGGCAATCGCCAACGATACTGAGTATGGCTTAGGTGCTGGAGTATGGACACGTGACAACAATCTGATTTCACATATGGCGAAAAATATACAAGCTGGGCGAATTTGGGTTAACTGCTACCATGCTTACCCTGCTCACGCTGCGTTTGGCGGCTATAAAAAGTCCGGGATTGGTAGAGAAACACACAAAATGATGCTAGACCACTACCAGAACACCAAAAATATCATCGTTAGCCACAGTGTTAATCCTTTAGGCTTCTTTTAAAAATTAAGCTAATTGTCTGCCCGAAAACCTAATGGGCAGACAAACATTTGGTTCATTATATTTATGGTCTAAGCCATGCCCATTTCCTTGACCCCTTTACAATGCAAGACTGAAAAAATATCCGCCTTCTTAGAAGGCAATTTCGCTTTATCATCCCTAGAAAGGGGCTTCCGCGCTATCAATTCTTCAATAACTACAGTTGTTGCTCATACTCTATGTCCTGCTTATCTTGGTGTCGTACATATCGGCGAATGACTTTTTCATTCACACCGACCGTATCTACAAAATACCCTCTAGCCCAAAAGTGATTTCCCCATAGTCTCGGCTTTGTTGCGTAATTCATTGGA
>NZ_AJZM02000216.1 GCF_000272405.2 Vibrio tasmaniensis 1F-187 | reverse complement strand
AAACAGAATAGTCCTCCCCAGATAACACCAGGCAAGAACTCACCGTCGTAGTAGTTGTAACGGATATCGATATCGTCGCCCGTAATACCTGTCCATTTACACGTAAGCTCTACAATATCGGTAGACGCCGCTTTCAAAGCAGCAGTAACAGGCAGGTTGGTATCAGCATTCACCTTAGCAATGATGGCCGTCGCAATAGAATCAGCATCGTCCGTATCTTTCACCGTTACCTGCACGCTTTCGCCAGCAATCAGTAACGCGATCACACCTGCTTTAACCGTGGTTGCCGTAACGGCAATCTCACCCTTAGCCGCACTTGCTGCCAAGTCAGCCACACCCAATGCATACACGTCAGTGAATTCATTGGTTTTGCGGAACTTCTTAAGCGTAAGAGAAAGCATTGAACCTTTACCATAAAGGTCGTCAATTTGGCTTTCACTTGTGGTAATACGATTCAGCGTAAGTGCGTCAGCAGTGCCCGTTGCCAGCTGTTGGCCAAGTACTAATACTTTCTGAGCCAAAGCGGGTGTGCCTGAATTCGCTTCGCTGTTGTCGATCTCGATATAAACGAGTGGTACTCGAATATCGTTAGGAATAGAGCCCAATGACATGCTTATTCTCCTTCAGTTTTAGAGGTTGTAGCCTTAGCTTCTTTCGCCAGCGCTTTCTTTTGTTGATCGATGGCATCGGCCTTTTCTTTTGCCAGTGCCGCCTTGGCTGCATCCCAATCTTTTTGATTGACTAGCACCACGTCGCCATCATTAATTCTTCGAACCCAGTAGCCTGAGCGTTCGACTTCTTCACCAGCTGCGTTAACAAAACCACCTTCAGGTTTGCGTACAGGCACTGCGGCGTTCTTGGGTTTAATGGGGATCAGATTCTTTTTTAACGACATGATTAAGTCCTATATTTGTGTCACGGTTTATTGAGGCAGCTGCACTTCACCATCAATGGTGGGTGCGCCATCTGCGATTTCACCTTTCAGACCAAAGGTAATGAAGTCATCTAACGTACTGAGATCAATCTCTTCATCTAAGTACCATTGCTGCGACCAAGTGACAGACCAGATAGCGATACCAAGCTTGTCAATTTCACCGCTGTATAAATTGTCACTGCGTACGTTTTCAACGCGACCATAGGATGTTGGCAGTGCGCTTCTATCCATCAATTCACGCACTAACTTTCCTGCGACCACTTCGGCACGTAGGTCTTTTTCGTAACCGAACTGGTCAGTGGTAAACACATAGGCCACAAGGTTAACGTTACCAATTAAGCGATTACCCACAGTTTCATATTGCGGAACACGTAGGGCAGCAATACGAACGCCACCGTCACGGTTCGACATCCAGCGCTTAATATCATCAGCCTTATCAAAGCGGCCAATGTGGCGCTCAACAGTTTGGATCTTTTCTATTTCACGCTCACCACCTTCAAGCTTTGGCTTAAGGTACTGAACGATTTCATTCACAGCCCAAACGGTAGAACCACTGGTGGTAAAGTCGGGTCTAGACATTCATTAACTCCTTCCAGAAGTCACCGATAACCGCATACACTTCAGATTGGTTGTCGGTACTTAGCCCTAAGTATTCACGCTGTGGAATGTTCATCATGCGAGTGAACGCCCCTACAGACTGATAGACCGGAAATGCCAACGCTTTACCAAAGGCTTGTGTGATAAGGCGCGTATGAGCAGACACTTGAACCGGACCAGAAAAGCCATCTTGATGAACACCCGCGTAGGCCAGTGGCGATCCAATTCGAACTTGGTTGCGCTGCACCTGGTACTGGATGGAGTCCAACAAATCGCCTTCGGACTGCAAAAGGGATTGGTTTCCATGTCGAGTCTTCGCATAACTGCTAGACCAATCATCCCAACGCTGACCATCAGGTGACGTTTTCTCATCGGCGATTCTTCTTCTGGTTTGGCTCTCTACAATTCCACCCAACGAATCAAGCAATTCAACTTTGTGCTTTGGGTCGCTTAGGGTTTCAAGCAGCTGTTGATAGCGCTCAAGCTCTTGCGTTCCCGTCACTTGAACACCAATCGACATTACAAGACGCCTCTCAAACTGTTGCGGGTGAACTGGCGCTCGTTCTCTTGAATCAGCTCTACCTTGCCCACACTGCTTTCGGTTGGCGCTTCGATGGTTGGCAAGCCTAGTTCACGCTTGCCATTGGCAATTTCACGCAGGGTTTGAAGCTGCATCTTGTAGCGCTCTTCTAGTAGGTTCGTGGCCTGTTGGTCACGGTCGGCTAACCAGTAGAACGCAATAGTGATGGCAACCTTATTCAACATGCCTGGCACAGTCGGCAGTGGCAGCACATAACGACGACCTAAGAAAGAGTTAATCTCTTCATCGGCTTGGTCTAATGCCTGGTTAATCCAAACATCGTTGAGTTCGCCTGTAGTGCGGTCTACCGCAAAGTTCCACAGCATCTGCTCATCACGATCAAGTAGGTCTTGTTTGGTTGCATAAGTTGCCATCGTATTTACTACCTTTTAAAAACGTTATTGCTGCATGTCTTGAAGATCGAGTACGTCTTCAAGCTCAACAACTTCGACCGTCAGATGCGGCTCGTCGTGTACGCGCTTCGCCTTTTCAGGAGAGAGGAACACCACGCACTCTGGTTCATGATCTTTCGCATGAACTCGCGCAGACGCATCCGGCTCTTGCTCCACCACAAGCACCAGCTTTTCTTGGAGACGATGGAACTGAACGCCTGAGCGCCAAAACCCAGCATCTGATTTAGCGCATACTTTGAAAGCGCCAAGAACACCGATAGCGTCAACGCCATCCCCAGGATGAACCACATCATCTTTCTTTGAATCCACTTGCTCACTTGCCTTTCCTTCTTTGGTTTCAGTGCCCGCCATCAACGCTTCTTGCTCCGGCTTGTCGTTCTCCACCTTTTCAGGGTTCATAGAACTAGGCTCTGATTGAGATGAACTTTCAGCGGTTGATGCTTCCGGCTCGTTGGTTTTTAACTCAACCTTGGTTTTAGCTTCTTCTTCGGCCTTTAATTCGGCATCGGCGTTGTCGAGTGCTTCCTGTTCGGCTTCCGCTTTAGCGGTGGAGGGATTTCCTTCCACTTTTCCAACTTTTCCAGTTGTTGATTTTTTAGTTCCACTCACTGTGAACTCCTTTAAACGAATATTTAATGGCGATTAAATTACGGTTTAATGCCCCAGAAACTCATAATTGCAGCCGCTGAGCCTGGTATTCCATTTGATGGTGCATACGCCACTATCGAGATATTCTTGCTTGCATCTGTGGTGTAATGACGCCACCGAAACTTCTGACCAGCTGAGATTTCAACAGACAACGTGTAATCGATAGGGCGAACTTCGTCTTCTAGATCACGACTTAAAGATATTGGTCTTAAGCTGTCTTCAGCTGCTATCCACTGGCCTGAGCCTGAGTCATAGACTTCAACAAAAACCCCCCACAACGGTGAGCCACCACCACCACCTTCTCTTAAAGCGATGACACTTAGAGTTGCCATTCCTGCAAAGTCTTTTACAGCTGTTACCTCACCAGTAACCAAGTCAACGGTAATATCTTGAGACGGTAAGGATTCTTTATTAAAAAGAATGGTTTCAGGAATATCATCAGTAGACAGTGTTTGTTTTATCGTACTTCCTTGAGACACAAAGCTTGCACGCATAATCAAGCTATCAACTGGCAATGGCGAAGCGCTTTGACTTATCAGTGGTGAGTTTTCAAAAAACATACTTAACCTTCCGTAACGATGACATCGCCTGTTGAACTGGCCGTTCTTCCGTAAATATTTTTCGCTACAGCGCGAGACCAACCAATGCCTTTTTCAAGCTTCAGTTGGTGCCCAAACGTTTCAGCATCGGATGGTGCTGAGTCTTCAACACGGTACTTCACAACGCTGCCTGCTTGGTTGTCCATATAACCCGCCGCAGCAGAAGAAATAAGCGTCCAAGTGTTTGGATTAAGTTCAACTTTTACAGTCATGGCATAAATCCCTAAAGGTTGGCGGCATTGCTACCGCCAATCTGTCTTGCTGGTTAAGCGATGAATGGAGAAACGACTACTTCTACGTCTTGGAAATACACGTTGGTATCACCGCCTTCGATGAGCATTCGTTCAATCAGCTTCTTCGCTGCCGCACGGTTCGCATAGCCAACCACAAGCGTGGTAGGACGAACACCCAGAGGCACACCATCGGCACGCTTCATATCACCAAGCAATTGAACTGCCGCTTCATAGTTCGCTTCAGTCAGCGCAGCTTTCGAGCCAATCGCTAATTGAGGGAAAGAGAAGCCAACTTCACAACGGCCATCTGTACCCGCTGCAAACTTGTTGTTGAACCAGGTGTACTCTTCTGTCGGGTTCATGTTCTTGAACACGAACGGACGACGGTTCTGATACACGATAGGCTTCAGTGTTTGCGAGTTATCAATCAAGAACCAAGGCGAACCTGTATCGGTTGACGGGTCACCCACCACGTTCGAGAACGTTGAAGCAGGTGTCGTGTCTAACGGGTGGTCAGTATCAAAGTAGTTCTGGCCGTCGTAACAAAGTGTATTGAAACCTGCCACAAGCAATGGATAAGCAAGCTTGTCGGGGAACATCGTTACCTGATCACCAAAACGTTCTGCCAATACTGAGTACTTACCGATTTGGTCATCTTCAACATTTTCACGGCTGATAGAGATAGAGCTTTCGAACGTCTTGTTTGTAATGGCGTAACCATGCTTACCCACATCAGCCAGCTGTCGGTCACCTACCCATTCTTTAATCTCTGGTAAGTCTTTCAACCAACCATAGAAGTTAGAGGCACCAGAAGACGGCACTTCAGTAGCAATCTTGTCCCATTGTGGGTTTGCTCGTGAAACACCTTTCACGAACGAGGCGTTCATTGATACAAACAACGCTTCAATAATTTGAGCTTCAGTCGCCATGATTACGCGTCCTTATTCAGTTCTTGGTTAGACGCGATAGAGTTCTTTGATGCTAGGAACTCTTCTTCGGTCAAATTCATCTTGCGACACATCGCAAGTTCGTCTTTATCTAACTGGCTGCCACCTTCAACTTTCGGCTTCTTAACCTGGGAGTTGGTCGCAATAGATGGAGCACTCTTCACAAACGCTTCGAACTGCTCAATACCGCCTTCAGCACGACACATACCAACAAACATTTCTTTGTTTGCAGGCGCAATCTTGCCTTCATCAATCGCAGCCTGAACCAAGCCATCGACTTTCTTGTCGTTAATTTCTTTTAACTGAGCTTCAGCCGTGGTGGCGCGATTCAGTGCAACGGTGTGTGTTTCAATTGGGATGAACTTAGTTAAGTCCGGCGTAGCGGCACGGTTTAGCGCAATGTCTTTCTCAGACTTAAGTGAATTAATTGCGGTAACACCTTGCTCTTCGGTCGCGTCTGCGGCTAGGCCAAGCGCGGCTGCAATCAGTTGTGAAAGCGGCATGTCGGTTTCCTCTTGTCGATTAAGGGCAGGTACATAAAAGTTAGGTTTGTTGGTTAAGCCAGCGCTGCTCATCGCAGTAATGACGCCTTGCTGGTCATAGTTAAAAGCAGGGGAGTAATACAGATATAACTTGTCGGTAATTTTATAGCGGCCGATATAGTTCCATTCGACTTGCGCCCAAATCTCACCTTCGCGGTTTTCTAGTGCCAGAATCCAACCCGCTGCATCAGCGTCTTTACCTTCTGGGCCACGAATCTCGGTAGCGTGTTCAATGTCGAAAGGAAGTTTTGCATCAAAGGCTGCAACAATCGCATCAGGTTCGGTGTTCATCCACATGCGACCATCACGGCCTTTTACTTCACCCGCAGGAATCATTGGCAACCAAACGCTGTTAGTACCTTGTTCTTCACCAAGGCCATCAATCATGCTGTTCGATAAGTTGAAACACATTGCCAGGTAAGTTTTTTTCATTACTCGCTCCATAAATCAGAACTTACATAACAACCTCCTCATTGGATTAGTTGGTATGAACTCGTTTCGTGGATTTAAGAATGCAAAAAAAAAGCAACCGACGAGAAATAACGTCGGTTGCTCTATTTTGAGAAAGGGGAATGAATTGAATTGCGATTGCTAAGGGCTTAAAGATTACCCGAAAAAATCAGCTTATCAAGCTGACTTGTGCAATCTCACCTAAAATAGTTTACTGAACCATGTTTAAACACTGTTTAAATCGACTCAGATTTGTTAGAACTTTTTTAAACGACACATTGTAGCCATTTTACAACTAAGAGCCATTAGAGAGCGTCTCACGCATTCTTGTTTCTTTTTGCAATAGGTCTTCTTGCATCGCTTCTTGGCGTGATTTACCAGGGTTGTAATTCCATCCTGGTTCAATGCCTTCTGGTAACACTTCCACTTCACCCGTTCGCTTGTTTAACCACTGCTTAGTGCCACCTTCTGGCGAGTCGGTCGATACCTTATCATCGGCAATCAGCTTCTCAGCTTCAAACTTCGATACTTGGCGTATCCAACATTTGCAGCCCCAACCGTTCGGTGGCATGTGGTTATCCCACCACGGGTCACCAACAGGAAGCAGCGTATCTTTCCATTTAACGTGATCAACTCGATGCTCCATGGATGGCCCAAGCTGATAAAGCAAATAAGGCATGGCGCGTTTGGTTCGCTCGATGCGTTCCCATTGCCCCGCTGAGCGTGCCGTTCTCATGTTGGTTTTGTAAATGGTCTTTACACGGCCTTCACTGCCTAATTGAACGGGCTTTGAATCTCCGCTCAGTGGGTCAACCATTTCTTGAATGCCCCACCAACCAGACTTAACCAAGAGTGGCTTTAAGATATCTTGAAACTGCTTGAACGTTTGGCCTTGCTCGATGGCCTCTTCAACAATGGCTTTCACATCCACAAGAAGATCGGCATTCAGCATCTTTGCAACAGTGAATGCGTTGTTGTGCTCTTGCTTCCATACGTCGCGATAGTCAAAGCCAGGTTCTATCCCTTTACTCTTGAACCACTCTAGTGATTCAACAGGCACAATACTTTCAGACGCAAGGGCTTTAGACATCTTTAGCGTCTCCATAGCCGCGCATCTGGAACATGTATTGCGCCATCTGCTCAACAAACACGTCAGCGCCTAATGTCTCTTGAAGCTCTGGCAGCTTTTCTAAGAACGTTTCATAACTGTCTGACGCATTGGCCAGTTCGATGATCGGGTTCATGAAGTCTTCCGCAACTTCTTCCCAGTCGCTCACGGCTTCATCGGTTAAGTCGTTCATTTCCGCTTCAGCCGTTTTGCTTATGCGGTTAATCGCTACCTTTGATTTATCTCGGTTGGTCGCAGGAAGATTTTGAGCAAGTACCGCGCTTGCTGGCATCAGCACATCTTCATTGTCGGTTGGTTCACGTAGCCCAAACTTTTCACGCACTTCACTTGCAGATACGCGCATGCCACTTTCAATCATTGGCTTCAAGCTATCGACCAACATCTTCAAGTCTTCTGGCTCTGGCACTCGAATGCGAACTTTAGGGTAACGCTCTTGCACCCCCCAGTTCAGGATCACATAGGGCTTAACCAGGTACTCATTCACACACGCTTCAAGTTGGCGCGCATCCCACTTAGCAATATCCATACGTACTTCGTTATGAACATTGGCTTGAGATTGCGAACTGCCGTTATCAGCCGTCATGGTTTGGCCAAGTACCGCTTTACTGGTTTGCTCATCACACCAACGGGCCATATTTTCAAACAGCGTATTACCGCCATTGCCTTTGGCCGTTTCGATAAGCTCTAGCTTCATGGATTCAGGAATCACCGCACCTGCATCACTGGCAATGCGACCAATGGCATTTACTAGTGTGTTGATATCTTCGGCACTGGCGTTCGGGCCGTATTTACCCACACGAACAGGAATGCCAAACACTTCAGCAAACGCCCACCAATCACGAACCGTGAACGATTTAAGCATGTACATCACGGCAACCAAACGGGCTAAACCGTTACGCCAAACAATGCCAGATTTAGATCGAGGCGTATGCACCATAAACTTATACGGCTCTAACGGCTCGCCACTTGGCGCAGAATCACTAATCAATAGAATGTCTTCAAGCGTGTCTTGGTCGGCACGAAGATAGCGAGGGTCTACCCATTTATAATCTTGTGGTTTCCATGGTGTTTGTTTGGTATCCCAAAGCACTTGTACAACGGCTAACCCTTTACCTAGGCCATCAAGCAAATCAAAAAACAGTTCTGGTATTTGGTCTTCGGCCATGATGTCACGAACGCGATCAGCCATATCGAGATCAACTTGCTCATCACTGGCAGGTTCAACGGTAGGCTCAATAGCAGCAACCGCCAACTTACGGGTGCGCAGCTGCGCCGCGTAGTGCAAATCGCGCTCTTCCATTTCTTCGGCAAGCGTCATGTAATCTTGTGGGTTGTTTCCATCTACCACACTGCGAAGTAATCCCGCTAATCGAAGCGGGTTTAAAGTAGAGGCGACACTGGCAGGTCGAGGGTTTCGCACACTGGTGGTGTACGCTTTGGCAATGTCTTCAGACAGTAGCGTCTTATCGGCTTCTAATGGCTTGCCGTTTACATCAACAATTGAGGTCATAGTCTAATTCCTTTGCCGCGTAAGTCTTGGTTCGGCATATCATCAAATCGGTTATTTTCTTCGGCGGTGCCATGAAAGCGGCGTTGGTTCTCATCGACATTGGCCTTGATGGTGTGCAAGCCGTAACGCGTTAAATCCGCCTTAGAAGCTAAGTAAGCAAACCAAATAGCAATGGCACTATCGCCGTGTCGTTTGTTTCCGTCCTCGCCTTTGGTTCGTGTTGAATCAATACTAGGAACGCCTGCTTTAATTTGGATTTGTCCCAAATCAGTAATTACGTCCTCATGCTTTGGAAGCAGTATTTCATCATCTTCAAACGCAGCTTTAAATGAAGGCATGTTCTCGCGGTAGTAACCCACAGAGAGCATGACCTCAACCACTTCTTCGCCGTACTCGTATCGGGCTTGTTCGGCTAGGTACTGGCCGTTACCACGCGCATCAAGATAAATACCATCACGCCTTGGGAGTTGATCACAAATAAAGTAAAGCGCTTGCTCTTGCTGCTTGAATGGCACATTGCCAAGTTCTAACAAGAAAGGAACGGTGCGCTTCACATCATTTTGAACGGCCATGGGTGCATAAACGGTTAAGTCACCAGAGCGTGCAAAATCCTCACCCAAGCAATGGCGCAGTTTAGGATCGAGCTTATCGAGTTCTGGCTGAACGTGTTCCTCT
Source organism: Vibrio tasmaniensis 1F-187 (assembly GCF_000272405.2). Taxonomy (GTDB): domain Bacteria; phylum Pseudomonadota; class Gammaproteobacteria; order Enterobacterales; family Vibrionaceae; genus Vibrio; species Vibrio tasmaniensis_A. Next base: position 731 of record NZ_AJZM02000216.1, on the reverse strand, counting down.
AACCACTCTTTCATCTCAGCTTCACGGATGTGCTCTTTCGCTTCGTTAAACGCCTTAGAACCAGTGAAGCTTAATACTGGGCCATCTAACCGCGCAGCACGTTCACGCAAGCCACGGCTAATGTAAGCACCACCGCCATTCTTCGGAACACATTGGTACTCTTCAAGTGCATCTTCTTCGGTGGCCGTGTCACGAAGCAGGTTCGCTTTCCATTCATCTTCGAGTTCTTGCGTCCACGGCGTCTTCTTAACCTGGCATATACGTTTATATAGCCCTTGTTCGCAAGCGTTATCTAAGGTGATGGTGTGGATCGAGTAACGTTTTTTACCTGCACGACTGTCTTGAATTAGGGTGTTGAATAAATTCTCGATGCCGTTATGGGTACTGATTAAGCGAACCTTTGAACCCCACATGGTTAATGCGAGGGCCGCTTTTAGCACTTCGGCTAAGCGTTCATGAAAGGCCGCTTCATCGATGATAACCGTGCCTTGCATACCACGCAGGTTAGAAGGGTTACTTGATAGAGCTTTGACTTTGAAACCAGACGCAAAGTTGATCACGTAAGTCAGAATGTCTTTATCTTCATTCTCGAAGACTTCTTCACTGACATCATCACACGCGCAGCTGTAAGCTTTGGCCCACATTGAGACAGCATCAATAAACTCTCGCGCCATGTCTTTGGTTGAACCAACATAGAAGACATCTTCACCGCCTGCAATAGCAGAGGCGGC
>NZ_AJZM02000215.1 GCF_000272405.2 Vibrio tasmaniensis 1F-187 | reverse complement strand
GTCCACTCCGCCACTTATTAGAAAGCCGAGTCTTATGACTAGGCTTTCGTCGTTTCTGGATACGATAATTTTGTCTTCGAGCAACGAGTCCCGGTCGCCTGCGACCCCAAGCACTCCACCATTTATAAGAAGTCTCGCTAGAAATCGCGGGGCTTTTTTGCATCTAAATTATAGTGTTCGCCCTTCCATTGAATGACTTTTACACAAGGTTTGCGCGTAACCCATGACTCCTAGTTAACGTGTCCCATTATTCTGTTATTTATTAGAAAGTCTAACTCTACGATTAGAGTCTTTTTATTTGTATTTTCTACACCAGTTGTTATTTGAAACGAGCATGCGTTTCACAAACGCATATAGCTTTAAGCTTAGCACTCAAATACTCGAGCTATGCGACGTTGTAAGTCAGGTTAATGAGACTGTTCTGACTCAGCTGTATCCATTCAATATCGAAGTTATATAAGGCTTACAACTCATCCTATGTGCCCTGCGTTCGCAGATGTTTGCTTTATCAAGCGAGTGCACTTTAGTATTAGTTAACAGCCCTTCGTCTACGATACCTGACTTCTATTTTTCTCTGTGAATCTAGAGGGTACTTCTGATGTGTAATTAGGAATCGATCATGGATGTTTCTGCTAAGAGCGCTATAGCCCTTAATGAGGTGACTTCATCCTCTTGTTATTCATTAAGCTCAAACCACTCTTAATTGTATTGAGCACCCTGTTTGAAAAGTATCTCAAAGGGGAATTGGACTATATTTCAGGTTGAAGGAGAAAGTCGCTAGATTAAGGGCCCAAATTGGTGCCGGTGGGATACATATGCTAAGAAATAGAGAATTTCTCGTATTCGTGCAGTGATATTTATTATCCAATCAGATCGAGACTCTCTGGCTCTAGGTTCAGGTATCTTAGGAGATGTTTACCGGTCTCTTTTCTACTCTGATGTGTTTGTTGACTCGATATGAATTAGTTATGTTGACCACTTTACTCTGAACATATTGATTTCTTGCTGGTTAATTCAAGCTATGTTTTGGCTATTGCGACTAATATTAAGCTAGAAGGGCGTTATCGTTCACTTGGTAAGAATAGACTCAAAAAAAGATCATCGGGTGATATTTTAGTGATTATTTTAACAAATAGATAAAGCCTTAAAAGCTAATGGGGCGAACTATGAAATTAAGCTTTAACTTTGAAGATGCCAGTCAGATCTTTGTAGGATCTTTTGCTTTGGCTGTACCGATTTCTTTTTCCGAAGAAGCCTGGAAGTTAGGGGAGACTTTGCCTACTGCTAATCTGTTGCTGCTATTTTTATTATCAGCTGTGTTCTTAGGCTTTTATACTTATGAAAGTGTCTTTCAAAAAAATGTTGTTGCGCGCATGCCGGTGTTTATTTTCAGAATTGTTATTGCTTATGCTATGACGGCGTTGGTAGTTGCTTTGGTCCTGACATGTTTGGATAAGTTGCCTCTATTAAGCGATCCAATAGTCTCGTTTAAACGTGTCATTGTTATATCAATGCCCGCGTCTATGGGGGCTATTATAGTGGATAGTTTCGATAAAGAGTGAAACCGTATATCACCCAGGTTAAGTCATCAACAGAGCCATTCTAGCGCTTATTTGGTTCACTCTTAGATAACCAAGTAGCAAGCTCGCTAGAAAGGTTTCGACATGTCGTTGAGTGATTAAAGCTAAATCAAAAGAGTAAGGCCTAATTGTTTTACAAGAAAATTAAGACTGAGAGTTTCTGTACTGAATGAGCGATTAGAAAGGTGAGGGGGATGGAGGCACGCTAGGATCTTTAGATGCAAAAAAGCCGCATCAATGATGCGGCTTTCTTTAATTGGCTCCCCTTGCAAGACTTGAA
>NZ_AJZM02000214.1 GCF_000272405.2 Vibrio tasmaniensis 1F-187 | reverse complement strand
TTATTTACTACGATTGGTATTATAAACCCATCAAACAATTATCCGACCGCTATTTACGATCGCCTTACTGATTAATTACAGTAGGTGGATAGTTGCGTTTAGAGAGAAAACGCCTGAGTCGTCATCTTTCATGTTGAAGTTTTGGTAGCTAGCGCCTACAGATAGTGGGCCAAAGATGAAGTATTCTGCGCCTACACCGTACATGATATCAACTTCGTCTTGCTTGAAGCCGTTCGCTTTAAGCTCGTAAGAGTGAAGACCACCCTTCGCGTATACGTGAAGAGGACCAAAGTCGATGCTTGGTTTGATTGCTAGGTAAGTTGTGCTTGCGTCTAGTTTAGTCAGTGTTTGGTTGCCGTATTTAACACTGTCGAAAGAACCTAGATCCCAGTAACCCGCTTCAACACCAATAAATGGAAGGATGCCCGTACCCACGTGGATACCCATCGCTGTCTCTTCTTGATTACCTAATGAGTTTTGACCACCCATTGCGCCGCCGTACAACCAAGAATCAGCCATCGCTGTTGAAGATGCACCTAGCAGTGCTAGAGCCAATAACGTTTTTTTCATATTCGACCTTTTTCGTCCTGTTGGCAGGCCTTGCGTGGTAATGAATTGCCACCAAGTCGCCCTGTATGTAATAACTATTCAATTAGTAATGCAATAAGCAAGATTTATACCCAAACCTTGCCACTGCGTCTAGCTTTATTCGTTTAGCAAGCATCAATCGCGTTTTTAACACGCTTATCTGATACTGGGTAAGGTGTACCGAGTTGCTGTGCGAAGAAGCTTACACGAAGCTCTTCTATCATCCAACGCACCTCTTTTACATTTTCTGGAACCGCGATCCCTTTTGGAATTTTATTCAGCAGCTCTTTGTAATCATTCATTACAGAGTCCACTTTGATCATATGAAGGCGATCTTTATTCGGATCAATCGGCAGTTTTTCCATTCGGCGCTCTATCGCTTTCATATAGCGTAGAATATCCGGCAAGCGTTTCCAGCCGCATTCTGTGGCAAACCCCTTAAAAATCAAACCTTCTATTTGAGCTTTAATGTCTGAAAGCGCAAATGCCATTGAAAGATCGACACGCCCTTTCAGCTTCTTACTGATGGCGAATGCCGTGGTTAAGATGGTTTCAACCTGTTGAGCAATCTCAACAACTGTGTCATCCAACTCTGCACGTACGTGTTCTTTTAGAGCTTCAAACTGCTCTGGCTCCCAAACTATGCCGCCCTTCTGCTCAATCAGCTTATCAATACCACAAGCGATACAGTCATCGATAAGATCGAGCACCTGTCCGTATGGGTTGAAGTACAAACCGAGCTTAGATTTGTTCGGTAAATTCGAGTGCAAGTATTTGATCGGCGATGGTACGTTCAACAGAATTAAACGACGCTGACCCGATTTCATTGCAGTGATCTGCTCTTGCTCGGTTTCGAACAATTTGATCTCTACGCTGTCTTTGGTGTCCACCAGTGCTGGGAAGGCTTTAACATCATAGCCACCACGTTTCTGTTGGTAGACTTTTGGTAACTCACCAAAGCTCCACGTATGCAGGTTTTGCTGCTCGATGTCATCGTCTGCCACTTTAGAAAGTGTTTCTTGAACCTTGTCTTTCAGGCTCTCTTTCAACTCATGCAGGTCTTTCTGCTCTTTCAGTTTGCGCTTGCGATGATCCACAGCACGGAATGTTACCTTTAAGTGCTCTGGAATCTGGTCTAACTTCCAGTCATCACGTACCACTTCCACACCGGTCATGCGGCGCAGCTCTTTCTCAAGCGAATCCAATAATGGAGCTTCAAGCGGCGTAACACGAGCCAAGAACGCATCAGCGTAGTTTGGTGCAGGCACAAAGTTACGGCGTAGCGTTTTTGGTAACGACTTAATTAGGCTAATCACCAGTTCCTGACGTAGGCCTGGGATCTGCCAATCAAAACCGTTCTGGTCGATTTGGTTCAAGATAGGCAGCGGAATGTGGACCGTTACACCATCGTTGTCATCGCCCGGCTCAAATTGGTAGCTCAGCTTCAGCTTGATACCGTTTTGGTGCCAGAAGTTCGGATAATCCAAATCAGTAACGTGGCTAGCATCACCTCTGAACAGCATCGACTTTTCAAAGTTAAGCAGCTCCGGTGTTTTCTGGCTGGTCTTCTTCCACCATGTATCGAAGTGACGGCCTGAAACTGCCTCTTCACCCACACGCTGGTCATAAAAGTCGAACAGTTCATCATCGTCGATCAAGATGTCACGACGGCGAGACTTATGTTCTAGCTCTTCTACTTCTTGCAGTAGCTTGCGGTTCTGTTTGAAGAAGGCATGTTTGGTTTCCCACTCTCCCTCTACCAATGCGCTGCGTACAAACAACTCACGGCTGACAGTGGCATCAATGGCACCGTAATTAACCAAACGTTTCGGAATGATTGGGATTCCGTAAAGCATCACTTTTTCGTGAGCCATTACCGCCGCTTGTTTCTTCGACCAATGTGGTTCGCTGTAGCTACGCTTAATCAAGTGTTTCGCTAATGGCTCAATCCATTCAGGCTGAATTTTGGCGATAACACGGCCCCAAAGTTTTGAGGTCTCCACAAGCTCAGCAGACATGATCCACTTAGGCTGTTTCTTAAATAAGCCAGACGCAGGGAAGATATGGAAGCGTGCGTTACGAGCACCTTGATATTCATTCTTCTCTTGGTCTTTCATACCGATGTGCGAAAGCAAACCTGATAGCAGTGACATGTGAATGCCATCGTAGCTGCCCGGCTCTGTATTCAGCTTGGTATCTAATTCACGCATCGCTTGGTGAATTTGGAAGTACACATCTTGCCATTCACGGATACGTAAATAGTTCAGGTAATCTTGCTTACACTGTTTGCGGAACTGGTTACTCGACAGCGCTTTTTGTTGCTGCTTAACGTAATCCCAAAGGTTCACAAACGTGATGAAATCTGACTCTTTATCGAAGAAGCGCTTGTGCTTATCGTCAGATGATTGTTGCTTGTCTGATGGACGCTCACGCGGGTCTTGAATCGACAATGCAGAGGCAATCACCATTACTTCGTGCAAACAGCGGTTGCTTGGCGCTTCAATCACCATACGCGCTAAACGTGGATCAATCGGCAGCTTAGCGAGCTTACGACCAATTGCCGTTAGCTTCTTCTTATCGTCGCCATGGTTCTTGTTTTTGTTCGCTGACGGTTCAACTGTCGCAATCGCACCCAACTCTTCAAGTAGCCTTACACCATCTTGAATATTGCGCTTATCGGGCGCTTCAACAAATGGGAATGCTTGAATGTCGCCTAGGCCTAACGCTGTCATCTGAAGGATAACCGATGCTAGGTTAGTACGAAGAATCTCAGGGTCAGTAAACTCTGGGCGTGATTCAAAATCTTCCTCAGAGTACAGGCGAATACAGATACCTTCAGCAACACGACCACAACGACCTTTACGCTGGTTAGCACTCGCTTGAGACACTGGCTCAATCGGTAGACGTTGTACTTTAGTACGGTAGCTGTAACGGCTAATACGCGCCGTACCCGGGTCGATGACATACTTAATACCCGGAACGGTTAACGAGGTTTCTGCCACGTTGGTCGCCAGAACAATGCGTCGACCAGTATGAGACTGGAAGATACGGTTCTGTTCACCCGCAGAAAGGCGTGCGTAAAGCGGAACAATTTCGGTATCACGCAAGTTACGTTTACTTAAAGAGTCCGCGGTATCACGAATCTCACGCTCACCGTTCATGAAGATCAAGATATCGCCTTGGCCTTCATCACACAGCTCATCAACGGCTTCAAAGATACCTTCGATTTGATCGCGGTCTGAATCACTGTCATCACCACCTAATGGGCGGTAACGCGTATCTACTGGGTAAGTACGGCCTGACACTTCAATGATCGGTGCGTTGTTAAAGTGCTTCGAGAAACGCTCAGGATCGATAGTCGCCGACGTGATAATCACTTTCAAGTCAGGACGCTTTGGTAGAAGCTCTCTCAAGTAACCCATGATGAAGTCGATGTTCAGGCTACGTTCGTGCGCTTCATCGATAATGATGGTGTCGTACTGGCTTAAGAAACGGTCGTGTTGAATTTCCGCCAGTAGAATACCGTCGGTCATCAATTTGATTTGGGTGTTTTCAGAAATTTGGTCGTTGAATCGAACCTTGTAACCAACGAATTCACCCAACTGCGTTTCCATCTCTTCCGCAATACGGTTTGCAACCGAACGCGCCGCAAGACGACGAGGCTGAGTATGACCAATTAGGCCAAAACGACCTCGGCCAAGCTCAGAACAGATCTTGGGTAACTGAGTAGTTTTACCCGACCCCGTTTCACCCGCCACGATAACTACTTGGTTTTCAGCAATGGCTTTCGCAATATCATCGCGCTTTTGGCTTACTGGGAGAATCTCTGGGTATTCGATGGTTGGTTTCTGCGCAGCACGCTGAGTTGCCGTCATCATTGACTTGGCAATATCTAACGCAATCTCATCGAAGACAGCGTGCTTAGATTGTTCGTTCTTGATTTTACTCGCGCCAGTAATTCGCTTACTCAAGCGGAAGCGATCGCGCATCATACATTCGTGGAGCGCTTTACGAAGAGATACTGGGCTATTCTGAGATGATTTTGTCTTTGTCGCTGATTGTTCAGCTTTTTTGGTATTTGATTGTTCAGCATTTAATTGTTTAGCAGGTCGGTTCGATGCAGGCTTATTTGATTTCGCTTTGCTCTGTGAAGAACTTGGCTGTGCTGCATTCTTGTTGTTATCTGCTTTTTCCGGAGACGAAGTCAAAGCGTGTCCTATTCTTGTACTTATTAAACTCGCGCGATTATATCACAAGTCTCAAACAAAAAAACCTGACAACAAAGGGAAAACCTTTTGCTATCAGGCTGATTAGTCACTCTCACGTTAGTAAAAGCGATGGAAGCGTGACGAACGCAAACCGAATGTTTCAAAAATCACAGTTAAAAACTAAACGCTAAAAACGCCTGTTATAAACTGCCTGCTAAAAAACGCGCTTAAAACTCGTACTGTAGATAAACCGTGTTGTAGTTACTGCCGCCTTTGATTCGACCAAACTGAGAGGCGTTTTCAAAAATAGCAGAACGGTGATGCAACGAATAGCCGAACCATAAGTTGTTCAGGTCATTCTTACCCACCAAATCGCCTACGTTTACATCGACCGAAAAGTCGAGATAATTAAGCAAGTGGCTCCCGTTATAACCCTTCTCTTTCATCTCTTTCGCTTCGATGTAAGTCAGCGAATCGATGTAAGACATACCTTCTGCCACACCAACACGCCATTGTGTCGGCCAGTCGAAAGTGTAATACGCTTTGATAGCGACAATGTATTCAGTGCTGCTTGACTGAACCTCTGAATTCCAGTGATGCGCGATACCCGGTGTTAAGTAGATGTCCAATGGGAAACCGAAGATCTCATCGGTTAACGGGTGGCCATAGAAGAAGGAGGTCAACTGGTTGTTGTATTCGTCTTTCTCCCTGTTGAATTTCATGATGTCGCCAATATTCGATGGCGTCGCCCAGCCGTGTGCAACACGTAAATACGGCGCATTGCTCAGCTTAGGTTTTGGCGCTTTGGTTTTATCATTGAAAAAGCCAAAACCAAGGTAAAGTTCGCCTTGATAACGGTCTTCAACAATCGACGAATCGTAAGCGTTGTCATCCAGTCGAGTCACACTGGTTGAACCCAATAAGTATAAGTTCGAAACCACATGGTAACGCGCTTCTACACCGACATTCAGGTCCACACCTGCGCCGATGGTTTCATTTGCTGCTGAGTAATACTCGCTGTTGAAATCCGCACTTTTGTAGCGCAGTGTCGCACGCGGAGTGAACTCCCAGTCTCCGGTTTCATACTTAGCTTTCGCACGTAAGTTACCGTGAAAATTGAATTCACTGTCGCTCATTAACTCCGTTTCGACAGACCAAGGCCCATCAAGTTGGTAAGTCAGTTGAGCACCAAAGTCCGCCGTATCACCTTCAATTTCATTCTGCTCAGAAGCAGGGATATCAATAAAGCGCATGCGAGAGATAGCATTAAGAGACCATTTCTCGTCATCGGGTTGATAAAGGTAAGCACCCATCTCAGTTCCATCAATGAACACATAGTCGTTCTTGAAAAATAGCATTGGAACAAAAGAGCTAACCGTTTGGTCGCCACCTGACGTGTCGTAAGGAATACTTGCCGTACGAAACATTGCAGCGATGCCCCACTCTTGCTCTTCAGCGGCCCACGCATTCGCACTTAGGAAAACGCTACTGACGAAAACAACGCCCGACGAAGCGAGAGTCGGTAAATATTTGAGCTTCATTCTTATGTAATTACTCTTTGTAATAAATTTTGTGTTACTGAATAGACATTTATTAGCCATAACGGCTAACTAATTTTAGGTTTGAGCGGCATTGACCGTTACAATGTAGAATATTCTCGGTTAAATGAAAGCATTGTGAAAGTCTCCGAATTACAAAACATTATAGATCACTTACCCAAAGATTCCGATCCGGATATTGTTATTGGTGAGGCATGGTTGCCCGAGCGTTTGGTGAATACCAACCTAGACGGCGACATGCTATTTCTTGAGTTCGATAATGCCCCTGAAGACAATCAAGGGGATGAAGAAGGCCGTGGTTTTGTTGAACACGAAATTGCTATGATTCGTGAAAAACTGGAGCAAGTGTTAGACGACACATCCGATACCAAGACCAAAGCCGATGCCCTATTGGCAATATTTCTAATGGGTCATGAACTTTCTAGCTCGGAAGTTATCGAACTCCTTGAAGCAGATGGTTCTGAAACACCTGAGTCTGACATAACAGAGCCTGAAACGAACAAGCTCGAAACAAAACAACACCACGACGACTAGCCACCAACGATTTTAGGTACCGTATTGAAACCCTCTACGACATCATCTCTTCCCCTGTTACTCGCCGGACCCATTTTAAGAAAAACGACTGCAACTGAAGTCGTACTTTGGTTAGCCACCAGCTCGCCTCTGACAGGCAGAGCCGAACTTCATACTCAAGAAATAGACGATTCTGAAGCAGCACAAGACCAGCCGTTTTATACCTCATCGCTTGAAGATCATGATTCGATTCAAATCGGTACACATGCGTGGGTAACGCTCATCCGCTTACAAGGCGAGTTCCCGACGAATACACCTCTAGAGTATGACGTTCACACAGAGTCAGGCTCATTAAAAGAGCTCGCACCTCACCTTGTTTACAACGGTAAATCTCGCGTTGAGTTTAAGATATCTACCTCGGCTGATTACATTCTTCATGGCTCTTGCCGTAATCCACATCATCCAAGCAAAGACAGCCTAGTCGCAGCAGATAACAAGATTGCCGATCAAACCGTCGCTGAAAGACCCGATATGCTGATGATGAGCGGCGATCAGATCTACGCTGACCATGTGGCAGGACCAACACTTGATGCTATTCAGCAAGTGATTCAATTGCTTGGCCTAGTGGGAGAGAGCTTACCGACTGACTCGCAAGTTAACCGAATCAACAGCAGTGACGCCTTATTTGAGAGCGAATATCACTTATATCAACGTGATCAGTACTTGCCACACCACACCACTTCAGAATCCATGCTCGATAAGTTCTTCCCGAATCGTGGCGTACCGATTTTTAGCTCTACCGATTGTGAAAACCACTTGGTCACGCTGTCTGAGTTTATCGCGATGTACCTGTTAGTTTGGTCGCCGACACTGTGGCAGTGTGTCAATCGAGAGCGCTTAATTGAGAATAACTTCACTCAAGGTGGACGCCAATTAACACCGACTGAGCAACAACAGTGGCGTGATGAAAGCGTCATCATGGATGATTTCATTGCTGGCTTACCGCAAGTACAACGTCTGTTCGCACATATCCCTACGTACATGATCTTTGATGATCACGATGTGACCGATGATTGGAACCTTACCGTGGGTTGGGAACATGCCGTAGACCAAAACCAGTTCGCAACTCAAGTCATTGGTAACGGCCTTGCGGCTTACTGGATGTGTCAGGGCTGGGGTAATAAACCGGAGAGCTTCGACGAGACATTCATCGAGCAAGCAAAACAGCTTTTTGTCGATCAACCGCGCGTTCTTAAACAAACGCATGACGTTGAACAAACGGACAACCTTAAACAAACGAACAGTGAAACCGGCGATGCCGCGACTACTCACTCTGTTAGCGACATCGAGCCAAACAAGCATCGAGCCTTCATTGAGATGTTGAGTCGCTTTGAGGAGTGGCATTACACAATAGATACTTCACCCAAAGTCATTGTGTTGGATACCCGAACCCGTCGCTGGCGTTCGGAATCTCGTATGAATAAACCTTCAGGTTTGATGGACTGGGAGGCCTTGATTGAATTTCAACATCAATTGATGCATCAAGATAAAGTCGTGATTGTTTCTGCTGCGCCAATGTTCGGCGTTAAGTTCATTGAAACACTACAAAAAATGGCGACAACAATTGGTAAGCCATTGGTGATTGACGCTGAAAACTGGATGGCACATCCGGGCAGTGCCAATACGCTGATCAGTATCTTTACCCATACCAAAACACCGACCAATTTCGTGGTGCTTTCGGGCGATGTTCACTACTCCTTTGCTTACGATATCAAGCTTAGATACCGCCGAAATAGCCCGAACATTTATCAAATCACCTGTAGTGGCATTAAAAATCAATTCCCAGCGCCGCTGCTTAAATTCTGTGATGTGTGGGACCGCCTGTTATACAGTCCTCGCTCAGTTTTGAACTATTTCACCAAGCGAAAGCGCTTAAAGATCGAGAAGCGAAGCCCAGACAATCAAACCTTCTATCGCCTTTCAAACCGAAGTGCGATTGGTGAATTAAGGCTAGATGAGGATGGTAAACCACAGTCGATCACAACACTTAGTGGTGACGGTAAAACCACCCGCTTTCCTGAACCTTACTAGGGCGTGTTGACCTTTCGAG
>NZ_AJZM02000213.1 GCF_000272405.2 Vibrio tasmaniensis 1F-187 | reverse complement strand
ACTATCTAACTATCTAACTATCTATAATTACACCTTAAAACGGCTGATTTCACTTTCTAGTTCATGAGACAGTTCAGAAAGCTGAACAGCTTTAGAACCGACTTAAGCGTGAAATAGAAAGCAAACGAGCAATGTAATTACAACTGCTGCAATAATTGGTTTAGTCGAGAACAACAGCAGCATCTAAACTCAAAGTAATATTGAAATCAGACAGTTAAGGCAAACAAGAAACCTTTCCGAATATTTAAGCTATCAATGTTAAAACACACCAAAATCACACGTTAGCAAACCGTGTACTTTCGGTTATTACTTAAACAATCCAATAGATAAAAATATCAGCACAAACCCAAGCAATGTTGCTAATCAGGAGTTGAAAGTTGAAACGTATTTATCTAGCAGGACCAGAAGTATTTCTAAGTGACGCTGTCTCTATCGGTGATCAAAAGAAGAAGATTTGTGAAGCTTATGGCTTCGAGGGTATTTTCCCACTCGACAATATTATAGAGTTGAATGAACCTAGCCCTCAGCAAAATGGCTTAAAGATTGGCCGTGCTAATGAAGAGCTGATTAAAAGCTGTGATGCAGTAATTGCGAATATGACGCCTTTCAGAGGCGCGAGCTGCGATGTAGGAACTGCGTATGAAATGGGCTTTAGTAAAGCGTTAGGGAAAACCGTACTTGCTTATACCAACAGTACTGACCTTTTTTTAAAACGAAACTTAGAGCAACTGCCCAACGCACAACAAGTAGATAATCAAAGCTATGTTGATGGCATAGGTATGACTCTAGAAAACTTCGGCTTGATTGATAATCTTATGCTTGATAACGCTGTATCAGGCCAAATTGAGTTAGAAAATGTAGCCATTTTTGACGACCAAACAGAAGTATATCGAAACCTACGCGCGTTTATTCGCTGTTTAGAACAATTAAAAAACATTTAAATGTGCAAACGACCCTCCTGGCACCTCATGGTGTCAGGAAGGATAAGTACAAGTACAAGTACAAGGGCAAAATATGAATGATACTTGCATGATGTCTCTTACAAGAAGCGAATTGTCAGAAAGAAAAGATTACGATGCGATTAAAAAATCGTTAGAAGAATTATTATCAGCGGTTAAAGAAAATCAAGATGTACTCGTCAGCATTTGTACCAGTGAAGGTATCTGCCTTTTTATCGAAAGAAAAGGTTTATTATATAACATCAAGCTAGGCGTAGATCATAATCAAGAGTACATATCGTTCGCACTTAGCGAACTTAGATATGAAGCGGTCGAGGAGTTACTCCATAGCTATTGCACATACAGCAAAAGCGAATTACTCCAGTTAATAAAGCGTAAAAATACAGGACCTTGAACATAATATCCTACCTAATATATCCCTAGTCAACATCACCTTTGTCCTAGTCATTCAATTAGGCATTACTTATCAATCTATTGATTTTATTTAGCGTGACATTAAAAAACCAGCCTCTCAAAAGAGAGGCTAGTAAATAGAAAAATAGATGTATTAAGTTAAAAGTAACCATTCGATTACTATCATTAGCAAAGTTAATAAAATATTAACCCAGGGATTTTCTTTTATTTTTTGAATAGGTTTTATTGCTCAGATAGACACTTAATCTAAATTTTTCACCCGGCTGATCATCATATTGTTCAATCTTATTCACTGGATAAGATTTGGGCAAATCCAAATAGTACCCTTGATAGTAATCGGCATTATATCGTTCTGCCGTTTCTAGATTATAACTATTTTCAACACCTTCAAAGATAACTTTAATACCTTGTAATCTCGTTATTGTGTTTAGCTCTTCAAGGGGGTTGTTCTCTTTTGAATCACTCATTCCAAATTCAATGAGCATTTCTCGGCTGACTTTAATATAGTTAGGTTTCACAACGGCCATACGACTATACCCAGACCAACCTGTACCAAAATCGTCTAACGCGAAAGATAGACCTATACTTTTCAAGTATTCTGTACCTTTGTGTAAACTCTCAATGTCGGCTAAAGGGCAATAGTCCTCTACAATTTCAACAACGATTTGACTCAGTTCTACCTTCTCCTCTTTTATCTGAGGGAGGTACAAATTATCCAAATCTTGCCCCTGCGAGAAATACTTAAAAAAACATGGCGTTAAATTGAGAAACAATTTGGTTTCTCGATGATAAATTCTCGAATTTCTAAAGTTTCTTAAATGCATAATATTCATTAAAAACTTCAATCTAAACTCTGACTTCTCACCAAGGTCTTCTAGAATCTTAAAAAAATGTTTTATATTAACCTGCTCACCTTGCCTCTCAACACGGCAGAGTGCTTCGTATCCAAACACCGATAGATCAGAGCCGTTAATCGATTGGAATACGCTATGTACTCTAAATCCAAGAACCGCCATCTCGTATCGATGGTTATCAGAGTTCCACTCAATCATAAGATAACCTCAGTTAAATTGACTGTTATTGCACACCGATTTTAACGAATTCAATAATATTATTTCCGCCTCTTCTAACTCCATATTTTGAGCAAAAGCAACTTCAACCGTTACTAACTCTTTGATATGGTCTAACAAGGTTTGTCGATCATCGTCAGAGATGACTTTACTCCTCAGGCTACATAAACGAATAAGTAGACTTATAGCATCCAGTCCTTTTGATTCGACGCAAGCAAGTTGTTTGTACTCTTCAATACCATCTAAGGCACTTGCTACACACTCTTTAGAAAAAATTTTCATTCTCATCTCCGACGCAAATTAAGCTATTAGTTATCCCTATTAATTGACGTGCTATCCATGATAAATCCTACACTACATAAACAACGCTGAAATCACATCACCACGCGCTCACCAAAAAAACACAAAAAAAACACAACACACATTTTTCAAATTAACCCAATTTTCGGTAGCCAAAACCACGAAAAAAAATAGAATCGAAGCAAATGGGTTAAAGCAATAAAAGCGATTATAATTAACTTTTGAGACATAAAATGAATAATGATAATTCACTAGTAATTAATGACGAGCTACATATCAACTTAAGTGATCGTTCGATCATGAACATAGGAAATAAAACCTTAATCAAACTAAGGCCAAAGCCATTTCGAGTTTTACTCTATCTATACACTCATCGAGGCCGCTGCGTTAGCAAGGACGAGCTTTTTTCCGAATGTTGGAATGGCGCAGTTGTATCCGATCAATCACTCACTAATACAATTAGCACATTAAGAAAGGCACTCAATACCGTTGAAGTAAACAATATTAAGCTAACAACAGTCAGTAAAGCAGGGTACTTACTAGAAAATACAAGTAAATATGAACAGGTTGATATACAGATTGCACACGAAGCCGAGACTGAGGACTTTGTAGAAACTAAA
>NZ_AJZM02000212.1 GCF_000272405.2 Vibrio tasmaniensis 1F-187 | reverse complement strand
TTTAATTACGCAACAAAGCCCCTTAGTAAGATAATCTGGGTGACAGCACAGTACTTGATGAAGCTCTCCGAGCTTAATTGCACGAGACGTTGAATCAGGAAGAGCCCCAACAGTGACCGACAGGTCTATGTATTTCTCGATAAGATCTACGCGCATATCGTTGGCCAATAGTTGAGGCTCGATACGAGGGTGGCTTTTCATAAACTCACACATTGCAGGTCCAATAAGATGTGTCATCAATGTGTGTGGGGATGTGATGGTGATAGTGCCTGCAAAATCAGAACAGGACTCGCGTACTTCTTCTTCCGCAAGCGACATTAATTTTCGCATTTCTAAGCATCGTTGATAAAAACGTTGTCCAGCGTCGGTTAAGGATTGGCGACGTGTTGTTCGAGTGAGTAATTTCACACCAAGGTGTTGCTCAAGCCCTTGTAAGTGATGGCTAACGACAGATTTTGAGAGATCTAGCTTATCAGCCGCTTTCGTTATGGAGCCCGATTCTACAATTTGGGCGAACACTTGCATGCGATGTAATTCGTTTTTCATGGTGGTTCATTGTCTTATTAAATCGAACTATGTTTCAAATATTACTGTATTTATCTATTTTAACAAACAAGTAAGATTCTCCTCGTACCTTAACAAAATAAGAAAACGGAGAGAATGATGACTATTTTAGTGCAATTTACCTTGAGCCATACTGAAGATAAAACGGCAGAGATCGTTGAGTTTTTTAATGAAATATTGCCAGATACTCGTACTTTTAACGGCAACCTTTCTGCGGAGCTTTATCAAAAAGATTTGGCAGAAAATTCCTTGGTTTTATGTGAAGAATGGGAAAGTACCGCTCACTTTAATGAATACATTGCTTGGCGCAAAGATATTGGTGATTTTGACCGTTTAGGCGCGATGCTTACGGATATGCCAATTATCACCGTCATGTCAAAAATCGTCACAGCCTCTGAGGCGTAATGATGAATAAGATATGGAGCCCTTCTTCAGTACCCGCTCCAGCCGCTAATTATCATCAATGTGCGTTGATCCCCGCAGGTTCAACGCGATTGCACATCGCTGGGCAACTAGGGATTGATAGCGAAGGAATGGTGGCTGAAGGTGCGGAACAACAGATTGTACTGGCTTGGAAAAATCTGAGAGGTGTGCTTCAGGCAAACCAAATGGATATCGAAGATTTAATCAGTGTAAGGCTGTACTTAGTGGACCGGAATGATATGTCTGACTATCAAGCCGCAAAGCAGCAATTGCCTTTCGATGTTGGTGGTCTCCCAACGACATTACTGTTTGTGCAAGGGCTCTTTGACGAGCGATGGAAAGTTGAAATTGAGGCCGAAGCAGCGAAACTGATTTAAGTCGATCTCTGTATACTCAATTGATACGAAAGACATGATATGAAGCAAAAAGCCCCTTTATTTAATCAGACTATAAAGGGGTGATTTCTTATCTAGAAATATTGCTATTCAGCGACGCATAGTGATTTGGTTGAAATCGATCCAACCATTCGCCAGCTGCTCAACAGGATTAACTGTTTTAGCATAATTGAGTTGCTGTTTTACGTGGAAAATCGGTCTATAAACACCGAACTCTATTAATTGTGCCTCAAGCTCTAGAAAGGCCGATTGTCGCTGGTGGTAGTCATTGAGAACCCATAGCTGTTCAAGGCTTTTGTTACGCCACTGTTTTTGCTCGTCAGTTAAACAAACCTCTAAGGCAATAGAACTTTGTAGCCATCCCATCCAGCTGCTGTCGAGATTGTCTGAAAACACTTCACCACTGATCAATATATCCGCATTTTGTAGGTTGCTTTGTTGGCAAAAATCTGGAAATTCGAGCACCTGATATTCGCAGCTAAAACCAAGTTCATTAAGTTGTTCACAATAGTGGCGAGCCATTTTTATGTGATCAAACAGCTGATAGGTTAGGATTTTTATCGGTTGTTTAGGCTTGTTTAGTTTATCTGCGAATTGTCGAGCCACTTTTAATGCGTCTTTGTCATTCGCCGTCACTAGCTTAGATTTCGATGGCTGACTAGACGTCGACAGCATTCCATATGCGTAGCCGACAGTATTCAGAGGAATGTCTTTCGCGACACCAAGTAAACGCAGTAAATCATTCAGTGACCTAAGGTGTTGTGGTTCTGCGAGCCAAGGGTGGCGATGTGAGTTGAGCAAGGCGTACTCGCAGCCTTTCTCCCACTGCTCTATCTCTGCTAGCTCGTTCTGTAATAACGATTGTTGATAGTGCGGATGTGAGTGAACAATGTCGCAGTGCATTTCATAGTCTTTGGCTTTATCGCCAACATTCCAAATCTCAATGCCGTCTACCCAAGGTCGGTGCCCATAGTAGGCCTTGAAAGCTTCGAGTCTGGTTAGCCACTCTGACTGTTCCACTAGTTTAAAGCTGCCACTTCCAATGATTTGTTCTCCTACTTTCTTGGCAATACCTGCGGCAGAGCTCGATAGTAGCGATGGAAGGTAGCCTGCGTTGGCATTGATAGCAAAACAGAGGTGAAGCGGATCGATAACCGTAATGGTAGAGATGCATTTAAATTGCTGACTATTGTGATGGCTGCTGCTGATCAGGCGTAGAAAGTGCGCTTTGATGTCTTGCGCTAGAATCGATGAGCCGTCATGAAACACTAAGCCTTTTCGCAAAGTGAAATACCAACGATTTTCATCTTGGGACCAGTCAATTGCAAGATCACCTTCAAACGAGTGAGTACGCGTGTTGAAACGCAGTAAGTTACTGAACAGGTAACGGGTGATGTGTGCTTCAGTGCGTCGTGTCACTTCAATCGGGTCTAGGCTATGTGTGCCTCTATAGAAAGGGATTTGCAGAATATCGAGCGTAGTCGGCAAGCTCTGATAGCGGCTGATATAACCAAGCAGGAACTGATCGCGTTGCGACTCTTCAATAAGCTCTAAAGCTTGGTCGACCTTGTTTTCCGATAGTAATTCATCAATCCTCAGTTCCAACTCATGGTTCACGTTTTTGAGTAGAGTGAGTGTGGGTAGGTTGCCCCGTCCAACGCCTGACTTCCAATCAATCCAGCCTTCGTTTACTAGCTTTTTGATAATCAGTTGAGCGTTGCGTTTGGTACAACCTAGAGCTTCAGTAATTTCTGTAAGCGAAAGTTGAGTTGGTTGGTTAATGAGTACCCGAGAACGTAAAAATGCCAGTGCCTTCCAGTAATGCATAAAGGTGAAATCCTTGCTGAATCTTTCTATTTTTCTTCATCTTTTAATCTCGATAATAGGGTTATTCGATTGTTTTTAAAAGGAATGAAAAATGGAAGGTGTAAATAAAGAAGAGGCTACGTCCTCTATTTGGAAAAGCTCGAGCTTTATTGTGTTGTTTTCGACGGCGTTCTTCGTTGCATTTGGAACCAAGATTTATGACCTTGCTCTGCCCTTGTTGGTGTACGAGTTAACACAGTCTTCAGAGATGATGGGGTGGATGAGAGCGGTCGAGTTTTTGCCCAATCTACTCTTAGCGCTGTTCATCGGTGTATGGGTTGATAAGTTTAATAAAAAGCATTGGTCACAATGCATGTTGCTCGGACAAGTGCTGGTGTTGGTTATCTCATATATTGCAGTGCGTTGGCTTTCCAACCCTCTATATGCTTTGTTTCCGTGTGCATTCCTGATGATGGCGTTTAACTATGGTTATCACAATGCACGTATCGGGATGATGAAAAACGTTTTACCTCAGTACATGCAAAATACCGCCATCGCAAGAATGAGCTCTTTGTACAGTTTGCTAGAAACGGTCGGCCCGGTTTTGTCTGGTGGTCTGCTTCTGTTATCCGCGTTACATAATGTGTTTTTACTTATTGCAGTGATGTATGTGCTAGCGTTTTGGCAGCTCAATAAATTGGAATTCAAGCCGGCTATGCCCGTTGCTCATCAGTCGGTGATTAGCGCACTGAAAGAGGGTTGGCTGATCTTGTATGCGAACAAGAACATGTGGCACATTACCTTAGCAGTGATGGTGATAAATACCACGGGAGCGGTATTTTGGATTCAAGCTATCTACTTTGCAAAAGCAGAGCTGGCTTTAAACCATATGGAGGTGGGCTACCTGATTGCAGCATCTGGAATCGGAGGGCTGTTAGGTTCGTTTACTGCTGACAAAGTTCGTCAACGCATCGGCTTAGGTGTTTTACTTATGGTCTCTATTGCACTTGAAGCGGTCGGTTTTATTATTCCTGTATTATTCATAGACGGCGACCAAGCTAGCGGACTTTTAATGTCATCTTTTGTTGGTGATGGGCTGTTTAGTCTTGATGGTAAATGGGTATTAATGGGCGCGTTTATGTGGGTGAGTGCGATTGGCGTGTACAGCAGTATTTGCATCTGGAGTTACCGGCAAGAAGCTTTCGATGAGCAACATTTAGGCCGAGTTGCAGGCATTACGGGATCTTTATTTAAATTATTGATGCCCTTTGGGTTAGCGGCTTCCGGTTATTTGGTAACAGTATTCGACGTGCCAAATATTTTTGTGCTCTGCTTCATTATTCAATTATTTACCGCTTTAGCTCTGCTGATGACCAAAGTCCGACATATTGAGTAGAGCGCGACTCTTTGGTTCTTTGAGAGTCTAGCCACCAACAAAAAACGCGCCCTCAATGAGGCGCGTTTTTGAGCAATACGTTTAAGAGGCTGCGTCTACTGCGTAACAGGCTTAACTTGTTTGTACTGTCTTACTGCCAGAATAAGTTGTGGTAGCAGCGACATCACTATCATGCCGGTCATTAGCGAATACTGGACTGCAGTGAATGATTCACCCATTAACACCATGCCTGTCACGATGCCAGCTACTGGGTTTGCGATGCCACCGAAGGTGAAATCAACTACGGACATACGTTGCAGTAGCCACACATACATGCCGTAACCCAGGGCAGTGTTCAGGATAATCACCCAAACAAGTCCTATTGCGTTACGAGTATCGAAATGAGTCACAGCGTTAACATAAGGCTGTGGGTCGATGAGCGCATGAACGCCAGACGCGACAGATAAAATCGTACCGCCTAGAATCAGTTGCCACGTTAATACCTTCCACCAGTGCATGCGATTACCCAGTGACTTGGTAATGCTACTGCCGATAATGATACACATGATTGCAGCGAACATGGCGCCTAAACCTATTGGGTTTAATGCGATTTGACTTGGATTAAACAATATCCACGCCAATGTGATTAATCCAACACCAGACAAGGCTTGAATCAATTGCGGACGCTGTTTCTTTACTACCCAATGGAAGATCATCGCAAACACTGGCACAGAGATCATACCTACACCGGAGATTGCCGAAGGCAACGTCAACGCCATCACGAAAATTAAGCTAAAGAAGGTCGCGATATTGATAAGACCCAATGTGAAAATGATCTGCCATTCGCCTTTTTGAGGCAGTGTCGGTTTTACTACTAGCAATAACAAACCAGCAGGCAACGCACGCAAAGCACCCAATAATAAGGGGGGCCATTCCTGTAGCGTAAATTGCGTCACTGCATAGGTTGTTCCCCAAAAGAACGCGGGAATCATTGCTAATAATATGTTCATATGAAATATCTTTACGTTAAGATAATGGTTGTATGAACTGTATACCTAGATCATATGGTTGTAAAGTATCTTTATGTTAAACTAGTTTGAATTAATCAGACTAATAACGGAGCGAGATCGCAAATGGATGCTATCGACCGCGTAGTAGAGCAATGGGCAAAGGAAAAGCCTGAGTTAGAAACTGAGCCAATGGCAATGATGGGCCGGATTATGCGTATTGCCAAGTATATGGAGACGCAAGTTGCCGATCTGCATAAAAATTACGACATGAAACTTGGTGAGTTTGATGTGTTGGCAACGTTGCGACGTTCTGGGAAGCCTTATCAACTGACGCCATCAGAACTGATCGGATCGATGATGCTGACATCAGGCGCAATGACCAATCGCCTTGATAAACTAGAAGCTAAAGGGCTGATCCGTCGTGAGCACAGCAAAGAAGACAGACGCAGCGTGAGTGTTCAGCTAACCAAAGATGGTCTTATTCTGATCGACCAAATGATGACTGAACATGTCGAAATGCAGAAAAAATTGGTTAAGTCATTGTCTGCGAGCCAGAAGAAGAACACTAACCAACTTCTAAAAGCATGGTTGAGTGCTTACGAATAATTTTTAGGTGACGGAGTAGGGTACGACTATGGACAGTATTCAAAATAATACGGAAAAAACAGATATGCTTGAGAAAGTAGAGCGCGTTGTATTAATTAATGGATTGGAATATGAGGTTAGCGGAAATGTTCTTAATCTTAAGCTAGGCAGAGCGGGTGGAAAGGTAAAAATCAAATACGATTACGCGACGAATTCATACGTCTACAACTGTAATGAGTATGCTATTGGTTTTTCCAGTCTCATCTTCTTCGTTCTTTCGTTCAATACTCTGTATCAAGTTGATCACCAAGCATGGTCTGGTTATGTCGCGGGTTTGATGTTCGCTGGAGCAATATTCAATTTGATCCAATTAGTGCTATCTCACGTCCAAATGTTAGACATTAAAGCACAGCTAAGAGAAGTAGGTATCTACCTCAAGTCTGGCGCGTAAGAGCCTTTAGCATCTTGTGTATCGTGAACAACTGAACAACTGAACAACTTAGCCATTTCTGAGTAACGAGTGGTTAAGCCCTGCCATCGGTGGTTATAGGCCCAAATAAACAGCGTTAACACCAATTCTTAGTGCTGTTTTTACTTTCCTCTTACACACTTTTCTTATATCGAACCTAGTATCAAATTTCTCTTGGTTATACAGGCAAGCTTATCATTATGAAGAACTTTTTCGATAGCGAGCTCATGCTCTCTAGCTCCTTGAACTTCGTTCTGCTGTCACTTGGACTAACGCTCCTCTTACATATTCCAATTTGGTGTGGATTCAACCTGAGTCGGCGAAAATGGAAGCGTATGGATTATTTATGGCCGTTTTTAGCGGGTATCGGAATGCTTGGTGCCGTGTCTGAGATTCGAGCGAAGGTGGCGGGTGATTGGGTTGAAACCGAACAAACCAGAGCGGTGGCGATTTTAGAATCTGTTCAGCAGTTCTCTTTGGATAAGCTGAGAAGTGATACCTGTACAGGTCAGCCATCTTTAGATAATTACGCTCAGTACCACGACGCGTGTTTGTGGTATTTGAATACGGCGATTACGTTTAAAGATGTCGATTTCACCTTGTTACCCAATGCATCGGATTTTACGGTTCCTGCGCCTAGCGTGTCGTTAGTTGAAAGTGATGCGGTGTGGGTGGATGGTATGCTGAGTCAGTATGAAAAGCAGAAAAACCAATATATAAAAACCAGAGAAGCTCAGGTGAAGCAGCCGCTAGAAAGTATCTTTTGGTATGTGAGTCCTTACTTAGTGTGTTTCGCGATTGCATTACGTCTTACTAAGGTGACAGCCGAGCTCAAGTTGGATAAATGCTCATAGTTTACTGAATGTTTGTAGTTCACGGTTCATCGCTATATCAATGGGTAACTCAATAGCTAGGCAAGCGTATAACTTTAGGTAAGCGTATAACTAATAGGATGTGTCTGAATTAGAGATAAAAAAATAGCGTCAGTATTGAATTACTGACGCTATTTTTATGTTAGATCCAACAGTAGCGGAAAGTTGTTTATAAAGGTGGCTACTTAAATTGATATCTAACCGAAAGTTGTAATTGAGGGCCGTAAAGACCGTTGTTTTTGGAAGCAACTGCAAATACGGCTTTATCTGTGGCATGGAACCTGGCTCCAAACGTAAAGATTGAGTGCTCTCCGTTAGAACCCGCAAGCACATGGGCTTCTACTCTCTGAGTGATCCACGCTCGAATACCCGCATTAAATTCGACATAAGCTTTCGTTTCTCCAGCTGCGTATGAGTTTTTGTTGAAATGGAGTAGCAGCTGCGTATTTAAGTCGATCCCTTGAGTTATTGGACCATAAACTTGAGGGCCGATGTACGCATCAAAGTTGCTTTCATCTTCGGCTGTGTTGGTACTAAGGCCGCCCAAAATCGCCAAGCTATCGTTGATGTCGCGTCCACCATCCACGCTTAACCCCATAGGCTTTGCTTGCATCCCAAGTTCTACAAAGTCCGTTGTGAAATTTGCCGCAGATATAGCTTGATGAGAGAAGAGGCATAGCAGTAGAGGTATTACATTTTTAATTTTCATATGACTTACAAAAGATAGTAATAGTGGAGTAAAGCGCTTGGTCATGCTTTATTTATTGTCACGCCAAAGCGATGAAGTTCTTCGAAAGTTAAGTCAAAGAAAATGTCTGTTCTTGTTGTCCATCTTGATTGTGCTGTATAGGGGGGCGATAACCCATTCCTTTGCTTGATGATTGTATATTAAACATAACTGCAATAACCAACAACGATTTTAATTTTTTTTGTATAGCTCTAAGTTCTGGTTCAATTATGGAAATAGTTAATCCTAACTGTATGAATGCAAAAATGGGCAGTTTATCTGCCCATTTTTATAACTGTAATTAGGGCGTGTTGACCTTT
>NZ_AJZM02000211.1 GCF_000272405.2 Vibrio tasmaniensis 1F-187 | reverse complement strand
ACAAATCAACTTCTTAATTGCCATCGGTATTGCCTTCGCTATTTTGATGCTCGCCATGAGTTTCTTTAAACGACAAGGCGAAAAGCAAAGTGAAGATTTCCACGTTCGAGGCTTTCAATACGCCGAACCCAAAGTGCTCACAAATGATTTGAAAAAACGGGCAAAGAAACTCAAGAAACAGGGTGTAGGCAACGGACGAATTTCTGATTTCAAAGTGGATGGGCTAGCCTT
>NZ_AJZM02000210.1 GCF_000272405.2 Vibrio tasmaniensis 1F-187 | reverse complement strand
CGGTTGAAGACAGCCACAGACTCAGTACGACGCTGAAGAATAGTACGAATATTACGTTCTAGAATCTTTGTGAAGCGCTTACGCACCGATTCACTTTTTACAAAAATTTCCGGGTGGGGCTTAACAATAAATTTCATAGTACTTTCACGCCAATAAGGTTCACAATTTTAATAGGTTCATCACCACGTAAAAGGTCATTTCACATAGTTATTGAAGCAATAATAGATCAATATTAAATCTAAGGGCGCGAATTATACATGAGAAAATCAAACAAGGAAAAGAGTGCGTGCTTTGGTGCCATTAATAAACTCACCTTAGTGACAAACTATCGTCTCGATTTCATCCAAGCTCATTTATCCATATCCTCTCTTCTCTTCTCTTCTCTTCTCTTCTCTTACTAGCTTGGTACAAACACTTTTGTGTACCACACAAAGAAAAAGCCCAATCTACGACAGATTGGGCTTTGAAATACATATTCTTGGTAAAGACTATTCAGTGATTACTGGGACTTCTTCACTGTAAAGCGGTTCGCCCTGCATAATACTGATTTCAACACGACGGTTTAAGCTACGTTGCCATTCAGTATCGTTCGGCTCTACTGGCTCAGTGTCGGCCATACCGCGCACTCTCAAGCGTTGATGAGAGAAACCGCGTACCTTTTCCATCTCTTGAGCCACAGACACCGCACGCTGCGATGACAAATCCCAATTAGAGCGATAAAGCTCAGAATCAAGACGTTGATTATCAGTATGCCCAGAGATTCGGACAATGCCCGGAACATCTTTCACTAACTCAGCAACCTGTCTAACCAATGGTCGGAACTTAGGTTGTAGGAAAGCAGAACCCGATGGGAATGCGCCTTTTTCACGAATTCGAATCACAATTTGCTGGCCAAGGTTTTCCACCTCAATCGCGCCTTGGTCGATCTCTCGTTCCAACGCCTTCTTGATGCTCTCCATCAAGGTTTCCATCTCTTGAGACTGTTCTTGAGCTTGCTGTTGCTGCTGATCTGATTCTGAGTTTTGGTTGTTGTGCGCAGAAACTTCTGCTGATTTACCACCCGTCATCTTGCCCTGATCACGCATTGTACCGCCAGCACGCTCAGATTCCCCTTCATGAAACTCGAGAGTTTGCTGCGTAATATCAATGGTTTGCTGCATGATTACATCAATAGGCGTCGGTTCTGGGCGACCAGGACGAAACTCCTGCGCAATAATGCTGGTACCTTTAGGAATGTCTTTTACTTCCAAGCGGTTTTGTACACCAAACGCGAATTTCATTGAGCCTGCGATCTGTTTAAATTTCAGTACGTCCATCTCAGAGAATGAGAGGAGCAGTACAAAGAAACACATCAACAATGACATCAAGTCAGCAAATGTTCCCATCCATTGTGGCAACCCCGGAGGGGGACATTTACATGGATTTTCTTCATCCATTTTTATTCCCCTTAAGCCATTTCACCATCAATCGTACGTTTACCTTCGTTAAGGTAACTCTTCAGGTAACCGTCAATAACTCGTGGGTTTTGACCATCTTGAATCGCGAGTACGCCATCCATCACCAAACGACGATTCAGTGTCTCTTGGTCACGACGTAGAGCAAGTTTGTCCGCGATAGGGAAGAACACCATGTTCGAAAGAATTGCACCATATAGAGTGGTTAAAAGTGCAACCGCCATCGCCGGCCCGATCGCTTTTGGATCATCCATGTTCGAAAGCATGGCAACCAAACCAACCAAGGTACCAATCATACCCATTGCGGGTGCAACATCACCAAAAGCTGTAAATACTTTAGCGCCCTGTTCGTGACGTTCTGTGGTTAACGCGATGTCTTTTTGCAGTGCTGCACGCACTACATCACCATCATGGCCATCAACTAATAGGTCGATGCCCTTTTGCATGAAACTGTTGCTGATTTCCATCTCTTCAAGTGCTAAGAAACCGCCTTTACGCGCGGCATCCGCCATCTCTACGACTTTAGCAATAAGATCTTCTGGCTCATCGGCTTTAAACATAAATGCTTTACCGGCGATTTTTGCCGCACCAAAGAACTGTCCCATGGTGAATTTCATTAGAACAACAAACGTTGAACCACCAATCACGATCAAAACGGATGTCGTGTCATAGAACATCCCGAGGCTTCCACCTAGGATCATTGCCATAATTACGAAGGCAAATCCACCAATCAAACCTATTAGGGTTGCTAAATCCACTGAGCACTCCTCATGCTTTTTTACAGTTCTACGTCGACGATAATATTCTTATCGGCAAGACTATAAGATCTTTTAGTTAATTCTTCGTCTAAGTATCACACTTTTCGTTTTTGAATCACAACTATTGGCTTACTTTGGCCTTATCCAAAGCGTATAAACTCGATAAAGCCACGGTTATTCAATCAAAGTAAATTCAAGTGCCTTAAAAACGAACTTTCTAGCAAAAATTCTTGGTTACATTTGACCATCTCAGCGGCCTAGGGTAACGTTCGTTCATCTTTCCAAACGCAGATTTATTATGGCTACTAAGAAACCTGAAAATATGAGCTTTGAAGCGGCTATCGAAGAGCTTGATGGCTTGGTTGATCAACTAGAAAATGGTGATCTAGCTTTAGATGATGCGCTGAAAAAGTTCGAACGAGGCATCTCCCTCGCTCGTGCTGGTCAAAGTAAACTAAACGACGCTGAACAGCGTGTTAGCATCCTTCTGCAAAATGATGAAAATGCAGAACTGAGTGACTTTAACCCACAACCTGAATAACAAATTGTATGAGATCCCCTATGATCGAGACGTTATTGTCTTATCAAGCACGTAATAACGAGCAACTTAACCTTTGGCTTGATCGCCTGCCACACCAAAATCAGAATCTCATTAACGCGATGCGTTATGGGTTACTTTTAGGCGGCAAACGCGCACGTCCGTTTCTTGTCTACATTACAGGGGAAATGCTCGGTTGCACTGCGGAAGAACTTGACACTCCAGCTTCAGCAATCGAATGTATTCATGCCTATTCTCTGATTCACGACGACCTTCCAGCAATGGACGACGACGAATTGCGTCGTGGCCATCAGACTTGTCACATTAAATACGATGAAGCAACGGCAATTTTAACTGGCGATGCACTACAAACTCTCGCATTTACTATACTTGCGGAAGGTACATTAAGTGCTGACGGTGAAAGCAATCGCGTTCGAATGATTCAACGCCTAGCTGAAGCCTCTGGTGCACAAGGTATGTGTATTGGACAAGCTCTTGATATTGAAGCTGAAAACCGCTCTGTCACGCTAGAAGAGTTAGAAGAAGTTCACCGCAATAAAACGGGCGCGCTAATGAAATGTGCGATTCGTTTAGGTGCTCTCGCTGCTGGTGAAAAAGCGTTTGAAGTGATGCCTCAATTAGACAAGTTCGCCGATGCCATTGGATTAGCATTCCAGGTTCAAGATGATATTTTAGATATCACTGGCGATACTGAAACTTTGGGTAAGCCACAGGGTTCTGACCAAGAATTGAACAAAAGCACCTACCCTTCTTTGTTAGGTTTAGAGGGCGCTCAAGAAAAAGCGCAAACTCTGCTACAGGAAGCGCTTCAAGCTTTGGCTGCAATCCCATACAATACCCAGTTACTCGAAGAGTTCGCCCGATACGTCATCGAGCGCAAGAACTAAGACAATAAGCGCGCATTACCTATGACTCTTGATATATCCAAGTACCCAACTCTTGCTTTGGCTGATAAGCCAGAGGATTTGCGTCTACTTCCAAAAGAGACGCTTACACAGCTTTGTGATGAATTACGCACCTATCTTCTAAACTCAGTGAGCCAGTCAAGTGGCCACTTAGCATCGGGCTTAGGTACGGTAGAGCTAACCGTTGCTCTGCACTACGTGTACAACACGCCTTTTGACCAGTTGGTTTGGGATGTTGGTCACCAAGCCTACCCGCACAAGATCCTTACAGGTCGTCGTGACCGCTTATCGACTATCCGTCAAAAAGATGGACTGCATCCATTCCCATGGCGTCAAGAGAGCGAATACGACACGCTTTCTGTTGGTCACTCTTCAACATCGATCAGCGCCGGGCTTGGTATGGCGATCAGTGCGAAGAAAGAAGGCAAGAATCGTAAAGTCGTCAGTGTGATTGGCGATGGTGCGATTACTGCGGGTATGGCCTTCGAAGCGATGAACCACGCGGGCGATATTCATAATGACATGCTGGTTATCCTTAACGATAACGAGATGTCGATCTCTGAAAACGTCGGTGCTCTGAACAACCATCTAGCTCAAGTTCTTTCTGGCAGTCTTTACACGTCAATTCGTGAGGGTGGCAAGAAAGTGCTATCGGGCGTTCCGCCGATTAAAGAGCTGGTTCGTCGTACAGAAGAACATCTAAAAGGCATGGTTGTCCCTGGCACCATGTTTGAAGAGTTAGGCTTTAACTACATTGGTCCGGTTGACGGTCACGATGTGAATGAGCTGATTAAAACGCTTAAGAACATGAGAGACCTAAAAGGTCCTCAGTTCCTGCATATCATGACGAAGAAGGGCAAAGGCTACGAGCCAGCAGAGAAAGATCCAATCGGTTACCACGGCGTTCCGAAATTCGATCCCGCACACTCAAGTCTGCCTAAGAGCACCAGCTCTAAACCAACTTTCTCTAAGATTTTTGGCGACTTCCTGTGTGATATGGCTGCGCAAGATCCTAAGCTGATGGCAATTACGCCAGCAATGCGTGAAGGTTCTGGCATGGTGCGTTTCTCGAAAGAATACCCAGAACAGTACTTCGATGTAGCGATTGCTGAGCAGCACGCAGTGACACTAGCAACTGGTATGGCGATTGCGGGTGATAAGCCGATTGTGGCTATCTACTCGACGTTCTTACAACGTGGCTACGATCAACTGATCCACGATGTAGCTATCATGGACTTGCCAGTCATGTTCGCTATTGACCGTGCTGGTCTTGTCGGTGCCGATGGTCAAACACACCAAGGTGCGTTTGACTTAAGCTTTATGCGTTGTATTCCAAACATGGTGATCATGGCACCAAGCGACGAAAACGAATGTCGCCAAATGCTATACACTGGCCACCAGCACACAGGTCCAAGTGCCGTTCGTTATCCTCGTGGTAATGGTATGGGCACCGAGATTCAAAGTGAGTTTACCGCACTTGAGATTGGTAAAGGTCGTATCGTTAGCGAAAGCAAAAAAGCAAAAGATGGCTCGAAAGTCGCTATCCTAAGCTTCGGTACTTTCCTTGAGAGTGCACTTCAAACGGCTGACGCTATCGATGCAACAGTGGCTGATATGCGCTTTGTGAAGCCACTCGATGAAGCTCTGATCAAACAACTTGCTGCTGACCACGATGTACTTGTGACAATCGAAGAAAACGCGATTGCAGGTGGTGCCGGCGCGGGTGTGATTGAATTCTTGATGCAAGAGAAACTGCTGATACCAGTATTGAACCTTGGCCTACCAGACAAGTTCATTGCTCAAGGTACGCAAGGTGAACTTCACGAAGAGCTTGGCTTGGACGCGAAAGGCATTGAGAAGTCTATCTCTGACTATCTTGCTAAATAGCCTTAACACGTAAGCTCGCAAGCTCTAAAGTCGTAAGCAATAAAAAGCAAAAAAGGTTGGCCCTAGGGTCAACCTTTTTAGTATCCGAGACTTAGCTTAATGTGCTTGCAACTAAGTCTTAATCCTTTAGCTAACTTAAACTAACCAGCCCGCGAAATGTGCCACTGCGTACAAGGCAACAGCCGCCATAATTCCTGCCACAATATCATCAATCATGATACCTAAGCCGCCGTGTACTCGTTTATCTAGCCAGCCAATAGGCCAAGGCTTCACCATATCGAAAAAGCGAAATAGGACAAAACCAGTGAATAACCATTTCCAGTCATCCGTAGGGATATTCAATAAAGGCACTAGACCCATGGTGATCCAAAAGCCCGCAAACTCATCCCATACGATAGAGCCATGGTCGTGTACACCCATATCATCAGATGTCACCTGGCAGATCTTGATACCGATAATACAACTAACAACCACTACTGCGACATAAGCAGGAAACGGTAACTGAACCAGCAATAGATAAAATGGAATCGACGCAAGCGTGCCCATTGTGCCTGGAATAATCGGCGATAAGCCACTGCCAAAACCCGTAGCCAATAAGTGCCAAGGATTTTTAAGAGAAATAAGAGAAAGTGGATTTGTCATCAATTAACCTTAAAGTGATCGTAACCAGTTAAGTTCCAGCTTAGTGGTTCACCATTATTGTGTAATTCAAAATATTCTACAGGTCTTATCTGGCCAATGCAGGTGACTTTTGTACCTGTGTGCGACAAAGCACTTTCCAATGAACCTTTATTCTCTTCCGGCACGGTAAAGCAGAGTTCGTACTCTTCACCACTGGTCAATGCATACTGCTGTGCAGAACCGGTATCAGAAGAGAATTGAAGTAATTCAGCGGAGATTGGTAACGCACTCACATCAATGCTTGCGCCGACCTGAGAACGCTTAAGGATGTGTTTTAAATCGGCAATAACGCCATCAGAGATATCAATAGCCGATGAAGCTAGGTTCACGAGAGCTTGACCCGCCAATACTCTTGGAGAGCTCAAGTAGTGCCTCTCTTCTAGCTCAAGTGCATAAGGCTTAGCTTTGTTCTGTTCTGGGTCTAATATCACCTCTAGCCCAGCTTTGCTGTCACCTAAGTTACCCGTTACGTAAATCCAGTCCCCCACTTTCGCACCATCTCTGCGTAGTGCTCGGCCTTCTGGCACAAAGCCCTGTACAGTCAGCGTTAAACTCAGCGGCCCTTTGGTCGTATCACCACCAATAAGTTGAATACCAAAATAGTCTGCAAGTTTGAAGAAGGAATCACAGAAGGGAGCAAGCCATTCTTCATCGACTTCTGGCATGGTTAACGCAAATGAAACCCAGGCAGGCGTCGCACCCATCGCCGCAAGATCGCTAATGTTCGAAGCCAAAGCCTTATGTGCCACCCAAGCTGGGTTTGCCTCTGCTAAAAAGTGCGTGCCCGCGACTAAAGTATCCGTGCTAATCGCTATCTCAACATTGCCCGGCGCTTTGACCAAAGCACAGTCATCGCCAGCAGCCAGATGTACGTCTTTACGTTGTGGTTGTCGATTTACAAAATATTTTTCAATCAGGTTAAATTCGCCAGACATCACATGCCCTATCTTTAGTCTTCATACAAATCACCGTAATTATTAATATTACAGAAATTTAGTTACAAAAAAGGCCAGCATAAAAGCTGACCTTTAGATTCAATATACGAACGTCTTATTTCTTACGAACGTGCGGTGCAGCTTTATCAAGCACACCGTTAACAAACTTATGGCTGTCTTCTGCTGCGAATACTTTCGCAAGCTCGATAGCTTCGTTGATAACCACTTTGTATGGTACATCTTCGCGACGAGTCATCTCGTACATAGCTAAACGTAGAAGCGCTAGTTCCATCAGATCCAGATCTTGCATAGGGCGAGATACGAATGGACGAAGCTTGCTATCAAGTTCCATGTGGCTAAGAGCAACACCAGTTAGCAGGTCGCGGAAGTATGCAACGTCTGTTTCTGGCATAGCAAGTGCAGGTTCTGCAGCATGATGCTCTTCTTCATCATACTTACCACCAGATAAGAACTGTTCTTCAACGGTAGCAATATTTTCTTTAGTAATTTGCCAAGAATAAATTGCTTGTAGAGCAAATTGACGTGCGTTACGACGTGCGGCTGGTTTCACACTGGCCCCCATTAGGAATCGATTTCAGAAAGAACGTTGATCATCTCAAGTGCGCTAAGTGCGGCTTCTGCACCCTTATTACCAGCCTTGGTTCCTGCGCGTTCAATAGCTTGATCGATCGTATCAACAGTAAGAACACCAAACGCTACTGGAAGAGAAAATTCCAGAGACACTTGTGCCAAACCTTTATTACATTCACTACAAACATAGTCAAAGTGAGGTGTACCGCCACGGATTACTGTACCAAGAGATACAATCGCATCGAACTTACCTGTTTTTGCAACGCGTTGCGCTACAAGTGGAAGTTCTACTGCACCAGGGCAACGAACAACAGTGATGTTGTCTTCGCTTACTTGTCCATGACGCTTTAAAGTATCGATTGCACCAGAAAGTAAACTTTCGTTAATAAAACTGTTGAAACGAGCAATAACGATAGCAATTTTTGCATTTGGCGCTGGGAAGCCACCCTCGATCACTTTCATAAGCCTTCCTTTAACTATTTTCATCAAGTGAGAATCGCCGGATTCTAGCACAAAACTGTGAGCAATATCTAATGCTAATTTAGAAGAACAGACACCGGAGATGTAAAGATGATAACGCAGCGCTGCTGCCAACCATATTGGAGCAGCAAGTAGCCAAACTTGTGTATTCGACACGTTTTGAATCGGGCTTGGCTACTTTGCTCTTTTATCGAAATTAACCTCTAAAAGAGCCACTGAAATCATCGGTAAATTATGTCGCTATAAACGGACAGACGTCATCTTACTCGCAAACGTATTCAACAACGTTAAGGCCAAAACCACCCAATGCGTGGTAACGCTTAGTGCTTGAAGACAACAAACGCATATCATGAACACCGAGGTCTTGTAGAATCTGAGAACCCACACCAACACGACGAGAAGTACCCTGTTTCTTAGCCATGGTTGGCTGCTCGTTCTTATCTTGCGCTTCGAATGTCTTCACTTTGTGAATCAAAGAATCAGAAGACTCTTCGTTGCCCAGAATAACCAGCACACCGCCTTCATCGCCAATACGCTTCATCGCTTTATCTAGCGACCAGCTACGCTCTGTACCACGGTCTGAATGAAGCAGGTCAGTGAACGTGTCATGCAGGTGAACACGCACCAAAGGAGCACCTTCGGTTAAGCTGCCTTTTTGCATTGCATAGTGGATCTGGTTATCGATCGTGTCACGGTAAGTCACAAGCTCAAAGTCACCAAACTCTGTTGGCAAATGGCATTGTGCTACACGTTCAATCGTCGTTTCTGTGTTGTTGCGGTATTCAATCAAGTCAGCAATGGTGCCTAATTTGATATCGTGTTTTTCAGCGAAGACTTCAAGATCAGGACGACGTGCCATGGTGCCGTCGTCATTTAGGATCTCAACGATAACAGACGCAGGCTCACAGCCTGCTAACCGAGCTAAGTCACAACCTGCTTCAGTATGGCCTGCGCGCGTTAGAACACCACCTTCTTGAGCAGTCAGAGGGAAGATATGGCCAGGTTGAACTAAGTCAGCCGCTTTTGCGTCTTTTGCCACAGCAGCTTGAACGGTAACAGCGCGGTCTGATGCAGAAATACCGGTTGTTACGCCCTCTGCCGCTTCAATTGAAACCGTAAAGTTCGTCGTGTATTGAGCGTTGTTGTCTTGAACCATAGGCGCTAGACCCATGCGATTTGAACGCTCTTTGGTCAACGTTAAGCAAATTAAGCCACGGCCATACATCGCCATGAAGTTAATCGCTTCTGGCGTAACATGTTCAGCTGCCATGATCAGATCGCCTTCATTTTCGCGATCTTCATCATCCATCAGGATAACCATTTTCCCTAGGCGAATGTCTTCAATAATTTCTTGAGGAGTACTAATTGGCATTGTTCTATATCCTTTGAAATGGTTCTGCTTCCTAGAACCGACACTATTTAAACCTGATGATATTGCTGCGCTTTTACAAAGTACTCTTTAGCAAGCTTTGTACAAACAGTTAAGCAAAACCATTCTGCTGTAAGAATTCCATCGTCAATCGAGATTCAGGCTCAGACTCTTGCTGTTGGCCTTGAAGTAGACGCTCCATATAGCGCGCTAATACATCGACTTCTAGATTCACTTTGCGACCAACATTGAATTGATCGATGGTGGTTTCTGAAGAGGTGTGAGGAACGATCGTCAGCTTAAAAGCATTCTTGCGTAAATCATTCACCGTTAGGCTAATGCCATCTACGGTGACTGAACCTTTTTGAGCCACGTACTTTGAGATATCTGCAGGCATTTCTACCCAGAACTCAATCGCACGACCGACTTGGTTACGCTCAACAATCTCACCCACGCCATCAACGTGACCCGATACAATATGACCACCGAAACGCGTGGTCGGTAACATTGCTTTCTCTAGGTTGACCTTATCGCCAGCTTGGTAATCCACAAAACCCGTTTTTTTCAGGGTCTCAAGCGAAAGGTCTGCACTGTAGCTATGGTCGTTATACTCAACAACCGTCAAACAAACACCATTGGTCGCGATACTGTCGCCTAACTTGACGTCAGCCATATCAAGATTACCAACATTAACCGTTACGGTGATGTCTTCTCCGCGGGGAGTGATTGCACTCAATGTACCTACGGCTTCTACAATTCCTGTAAACATTTTAAAACTCTTTTTGTTGTCAACGACACGTATGTAGTTGGAGTGACTATTTCTACTTTGGTGTTGTTACTACTGGTTTCGTCACGATTTATTTCGCGACTATTGGTTAGCCGCAATTGGTTTCGCGACAGTAGGTTTCGTAACAATTGATTTCGCAATAATAGGTTTAGCCACGATGCGAATATCCACACCAACCTGTCGAACATCTTTAATTTCTAGGTCAATCACATCAGACATTGAAGTGAGCCCTAATGCGCCCATCAAACCTCGTCCGTCACTGCCCATAAGTTTAGGTGCTAAATAGAGGATTAGCTCATCCACCAGCTGTTCTTCAATCAAGCTCTTGGCCAATGTCGCGCCCGCTTCGACCCAAATATGATCAATATGGTTCGCTGGCAATTGACGCATCAGATCGTGCAAATCGAGCTGACCTGCCTTTGTGGTTCCGACTTCAATATCAGCAGACGCTTCAGCGACTCTCAATACCGATGTTGGAGTTTGGAATAACTTGAGCTCAGGATACAGTTGATTTTGGCGATCAAGAATTACACGAATTGGCTGACGCAACTCGTCTTCAACGTAATTTGTTTTGGTACTGCTTGGCAACTCTGCCCAACGAACATTCAGCGACGCGTTGTCTTCAATCACCGTTTGGCTGGTTGATAGCACCGCGCCTGATTTTGCTCGAAAGTTCTGAACATCACGACGCGCTTCTGGCGATGTGATCCATTGGCTTTGACCATTTTCCAATGCCGTTTGTCCATCAAGGCTAGCGGCCATCTTTAACTGAACAAATGGCATGCCCGTTTGCATACGCTTAATAAATGCAGGATTTAAATCGAGAGCATCTTGCTCTAACAAGCCGATTTCAACCTCAATACCTGCGTCGCGTAGCATCTTGATACCACGGCCTGCGACTTTAGGGTTTGGGTCCTGCATGGCACAAATCACTTTTGAAACTTGAGCCTTAATCAAACCTTCAGCACAAGGCGGCGTTCTACCGTAATGAGAACAAGGTTCAAGTGTGACATAAGCGATCGCACCTTTTGCCTTATCACCCGCCATTCTCATAGCGTGTACTTCGGCATGAGCTTCGCCAGCTTTGGCATGGAAACCTTCGCCAACGATCTGGCCATCGGTTTGCACGATGACACAACCCACATTCGGGTTTGGTGCAGTAGTGTAAATGCCGCGTTTGGCTAACTGAATAGCACGCGACATCATTTGAAAATCTAGGGAAGTAAAGTTTGACATGATTGAGGAGTTAATCCTCTAATTTAGCGATTTCTTCGCCAAACTCTCGGATGTCTTCAAAGCTGCGGTAAACAGAGGCAAAACGAATGTACGCCACTTTGTCCAATTCTTTCAATTGGCCCATCACAAGGTTACCAATCATCTCGCTTGGTACTTCACGCTCACCAGTCGCACGGAGTTGTGACTTAATCGTGCTGATCGCAAGTTCAATCGCATCAGCACTCACTGGGCGTTTTTCTAGGGCGCGCTGCACACCACCGACCATTTTATCTTCATTAAATGGTTCGCGGTTTCCATTCGACTTTATGACTTTAGGCATCACAAGTTCTGCCGATTCGAAAGTCGTAAAACGTTCACTACATGCAAGGCATTGACGGCGACGACGAACCTGATGGCCATCGGCTACCAGTCTTGAATCGATTACTTTAGTGTCGTTCTCTGAACAAAAAGGACAATGCATATCACCTCCAAATAATTGAATATCAGTGTAACGGAATTGCCAAACGTTAGGAAAGAAAAAGGGCCAATTAAGGCCCTTTTGTGTGGTAATTCATTGATTATTGCTACTCGAGCGCCATTTCAAAAATGAGCTGAGGAGTAAAATTAACGACCAGCGTTAACCGCGAACTAAATAGTTCGCTTTACCTACCCACTTGTAGCTTGTCAGCTCTTCTAAGCCCATTGGGCCGCGAGCATGCAGCTTTTGAGTAGACACAGCAACTTCAGCGCCTAAACCAAACTGTGCGCCATCTGTAAAACGTGTTGATGCATTCACATAGACTGCAGCTGAACCGACTGAATTAATAAAGCGCTCTGAGCTCTCTAGACTGTTAGTCATAATCGCATCTGAGTGACTCGCGTTGTGTACGCGCATGTGGTCAATCGCTTCTGCCACATCCGCAACTACTTTTACGCCTAGCGTGTAGCTTAACCATTCAGTGTCAAAGTCACCTTCAACTGCATCACGTTGGTCTTCGAAACTAGTAAGCAATGATTTTGCACTAGCGTCAGCAACCAAGGTTACTTTGCCTGCTAAACGCTGTGTTAGCTTAGCAAGGAAAGCCTCAGCAACCGCTTCATGCACTAATAATGTATCCAATGAGTTACATGCAGATGGACGTTGAACTTTCGAGTTTTCAACCACATCAACAGACTTCTCAAGATCAGCGCTCTCATCAACAAAGATATGGCTGATACCGAAACCACCGATGATCACTGGAATGGTGCTGTTTTCTTTACACATTTTGTGCAGACCAGCGCCACCACGAGGAATGATCATATCCACGTAGTCATCCAGTTTAAGCAGTTGAGAGACAAGTTCACGATCGGGTTTCTCGATGTACTGCACAGAAGCCGCAGGAAGTTCCGCTTTCTCTAATGCAGACTGGATTACTTTAACCAGCTCCATGTTTGAGAAGAATGTCTCTTTGCCGCTACGTAGGATGCTTGCGTTACCAGTTTTGAGACACAGTGCTGCAATATCGATGGTTACGTTTGGACGCGCTTCATAAATAACACCAACCACGCCAAGTGGTACACGACGGCGAGACAGTGACATACCGTTTTCAAGTACCTTACTGTCAATCTCGCTGCCGACTGGATCATTCAGGCTAATCACGTTACGTACATCGTTAGCGATACCGGTTAAGCGTTCTTCGTTCAGCAATAGACGATCAAGCAGTGCATCAGTCAGACCCGCTTCACGGCCAAGTTCGATATCTTTCGCGTTTGCTTCTAAAATCGTTGTTGCGCTTGCTTCTAGCTCATCAGCGATAATCGCCAATGCTTTATTCTTTTGCGCCGTAGATGCGGTCGCTAGGTGGAAAGCAGCGTCTTTTGCTGCGATACCCATGTTAGTTAAATCCACGTTTAACTCTCCCTAAATTCTGTCTGTCTTTGGATGCAAAAAGGTGATTCGCCTTCTCATCACGAGCTATTCTTGGATTACAACAAGGTCGTCACGGTGAATGACTTCTGACCCGTAATCGTAGCCAAGGATGTCGCCAATATCTTTACTGTGCTTGCCTGCAATTTTTGCTAGGTCTTGGCTTGAATAACTGGCGATACCACGCGCAATTACTTTGCCTTTACTGTCTGTGACTTGGGTGACTTCACCACGAGAGAATTCGCCTTTAACTCGAACAACCCCTTTCGCCAACAAGCTGCTGCCTTTAGTGTTGACTGCGTTTACTGCGCCGTCGTCGACCACAATGTCACCAGCTGAAGCAGGGCCCGCTAGAATCCAGCGTTTACGGTTTTCAAGCGCTTCCGCTAAAGGCAAGAAACGTGTGCCTTGTGGGTTGTCACTCAGTGAGTCAAACACCACATTTTCAGCACTGCCCGCAGCAATAATTACTTCGATGCCAGCGCGACGAGCAATATCAGCCGCCTGCAGTTTTGTCGCCATGCCGCCAGTACCTAACGTAGTACCACTGCCGCCTGCGATCTTACGCAGTGTGTCATCAATGGTTTTTACTTCTTTGATGAGCTCAGCATTTGGGTCTTTACGAGGGTCAGCCGTAAACAGGCCTTTTTGGTCCGTTAATAGCAAAAGCTTATCAGCACCGCACAAAATACCCACTAAGGCCGACAAGTTATCATTGTCGCCCACTTTAATTTCGTTGGTGGCTACTGCGTCGTTTTCGTTTACTACCGGAATAATGTCGTGCTCAACAAGCGCATTGATCGTGTCACGTGCATTAAGAAAACGCTCGCGATCATCGAGATCAGCACGAGTCAGTAGCATCTGGCCAATCTTAAGGCCATAGATAGCAAACAAAGACTCCCAAACTTGAATCAACTGACTTTGCCCAACTGCCGCAAGCAATTGTTTGCTTGCCATAGAGTTGGGAAGTGCGGGGTAACCAAGGTGCTCACGTCCGGCTGCAATTGCGCCAGACGAAACCATAACCACAGAGTGGCCTTGTTTTTTTAATTCAGCACATTGACGAACCAGCTCAACCATATGAGCGCGGTCTAATGCCAATGTTCCACCAGTTAAGACACTGGTACCCAGTTTAACAACGACAGTTTTACGCTGTGTTGTTGTCCCGCTTTGATGATTTGTTGTCATGAAGTCTTTTATGGATAAAACAAATAAGAGGTGATGTTTTAGCAATCAAAAGGGGAATTCACAAGCAGAAAAGGTGCGAAATCGCACCTTTTTGCTTTATATAGAAGAGTAACCTTTAAAATCAGACGAATTCGACAGACTCTTCGTCTAACTGAACGCCGATTTCAAATTTCTTTTGAAGTTCATCAACCAGCTTTTGGTGAAAGGCTTCTTGAGTTCGAGAGACCTCAGCGATCGCCTTTTTAGGTAATGGCAAAGGATCCCAGTTACCATCGATGTTGTATTTACCCGTGTTGTACTTCGCCGAAAATCCTTCTTCCGACTTATCCAACTCCAACCACCAGCCCCAAAACTCACGTTCTTCTGGCGATTTTTTATCGTTCACACACACAGACAAGCAATCAAAAATATAGTGGCCTTCTTCTGATTGCGGCTCCCTTAAGTAAGGGCCTATAGCCTTTAAAACATTTAACAAGCGATAATGCGTAGGTTGTTGTGTCACTTCTGACATATTGAATCTCCATTTCAATGTTAAGAATGACGTTACTCAGACTGTTATACGTAGAAACTACGCAATTGGATTTTATAAATTACCGATGAGTATCAGGTACTTACTTTGTACACTTTTCATGCTTAACTAATTTAGGAGAAATGTCATCTAAATAATTCATCCTCAAGCCACTTTATCGCCAATTCGAGGGATTGCTCATAACCTTGTGTAATTGACTTAGCTTTGATTTTCTTCGCTTTACCGTAATCACTGTAAATAGCAACCAGTTGGTTATCCATTGGAGGTGATACTGGGTCGCCCTCTAACGCTAATGCCAAGATAGGCACACTGGTTTTACTGTTTGACAGCAAACCTTGCACCTTGAGTGACCACGCCATCAATTGCCCAGAAAGGCTATTGATATCAACGGCCCCTTTACCGAGACGCGAAGCCAACACATCTAAATGCATTTTAGGCATCTGTTTCAATTTGTCGGCATGAACAAAGATATCGTGAATTGGCGCGCCTAAAGAGATACACGCTTTAAGCTTATGCTGCTCAAGGAAAGATAATCTCACCATCGCATTGCCACCAAAGCGGAAGCCAAACAAGCCAACCTTGAGGTGATCGACCCACGGGATGTTAGGCAGTTCATTCAAGACTGCTTGGTGAAGACAAGATGAGTCTTCTGTTAACGGCCAATGTGCACTGTGCCCTATCGATGGCATGTCTACCGTTAGCATGGCAATGTTCTTTGGTGCTAAATAATCCCTAAACAAGCGCCACATATCGGTTTGCAAGCTATCTAGACCAGCGCTGACAATCACAACCGGTTGTGGTTTGTCTGTTTTGGTTAGATGTAAGTTCGCTTTGATCTTCTTGTTTTGGTATGGAATATCAATCTGTTTGACGATCAACTTCGTATGCTTAATTGCTTCAGAATAAGCTGCGTTGGCCAACACTTGAGCCTGAGCCGCCAAATTGTCGTTCTTGAGATGTGGGTAGCCCGCTATGCTGAAGCACAACGATGCTGAAAACAGCTCTTCAGCCATTTCTTCCCCCTTCTTCTCGTTCGAGCGATTTTGATGCTGCATACCCAGTTTGGTCCATTCGTATGCCCAGTTACCACTTCGGTAACCCATGACCGTATCAAGCCACTCATCGGTTGTACGAGAGTTATCTGATGACGCGATGCGAGCCAATACCGCTTCTTGCTCAATGGGGTTAACGCCTTGCCATACCCACTGAAGACGTCTTAGGTTTCGGTACCATGATGAGTTTTGCTGTTCACGCTTCTCATCCAATAACGCTTCAGAGCTTGGCATGTATTGTGTCAGCATTGAGGTCTCTTTAGCCTGCTTGTGCTTTACAAACAAGGTTTCCGAAAGGTTTGAGCTCGTTTCTTCTGATTCAGACATTGGGATACTTAATAAGAAATGGTTGTTACTAATCATATAAAAAAAAATGACCCTATAAAGGGTCATTTCTCAAAAAACTAAGTTTACGCTTATTTTGACTTGCGATTTACCGGCTCAACGTAGCTTAGGCTAGTATCCCAAGGTTGCTCAATCCATGTGTCTTGAGCGATATCAACGATGTACTCGTCTAGCAAGTCAGCACCAGATGGCTTTGCACACACAGCGATCAGTTTCGCTTTCGGGTACATTTCGCGAAGCTTGCGTGCAGTGTCACCACTATCAACAAGATCTTCAACGATTAGGAAGCCTTCGCCGTCACCTTCAGGTGCTTTAACGACGGTCATATCACGTTGGTGATCGTGGTCGTAGCTAGAAATACAAATCGTATCTACGTGACGAATACCTAGCTCACGAGCCAAGATTGCACCAGGAACCAAACCACCACGGCTCACTGCCCAGATGCCTTTCCACTGCTCTGCTGGCATTTGCTTTTCAGCAAGTTGACGGCAGTAAGTCTGCATGTTGTCCCAAGTGATAACGAATTTGTTGCTCATAGTATAAAACCTAATAATTTTGTCATGTTATTAGAGGCTATTTCAAACATAGCCTCTTCAGCGATTAAGCAGAAATCTAGACGATTAAGCGAAAGTATATTTAAGAATAAAGATAGCCGACATTACCCACACAGCAGGTGAAACATCGCGACCTTTACCACTTAGCAGCTTAATTGCAGCGTAAGCGATGAAGCCTAGTGAGATACCCTCAGCGATAGAGTATGTCAACGGCATAAGCAGACATGTTACCACGACTGGGGCTGCTTCCGTAAGATCACGCCAATCAATACCAACTAGGCCAGACATCATCAAAATTGCTACATAGAACAACGCACCTGATGTTGCGTAGGCTGGAATCATACCGGCAAGCGGTGAGAAGAAAAGAGCCAGTAGGAACAAGATACCAACAACAACCGCTGTTAGACCGGTACGGCCGCCTTCAGCGACACCCGCAACACTCTCAACGTAAGAGGTTGTATTTGATGTACCTAGCAGTGCACCAATTGATGTTGCTGTTGAGTCAGCAAGCAGTGCCTTGTTCAGACGAGGCAGTTTACCGTCTTCTTTGATTAGGTTTGCTTTCGTTGCAACACCAACCAGAGTGCCCGCTGTATCGAATAAATCGACGAACAAGAAAGCGAATACTACTGAAATCATACCTATTTCAAATACAGCAGAGAAATCAAGCTGCATGAATGTTGGTGCAAGACTTGGTGGTGTCGACATGATGCCGCCGTATTGAACGTCACCAATAGCAATACCGACAGCTGTGATAGCTAGAATCGCAATCATTACTGCGCCTTTCACGCCACGGTGAACAAGAGCAATCGTAAGGAAGAAACCAAGCGCACCTAGGATAGGAGCAATCGCGGTAATGTCACCCAGTGAAACTTTCGTTGCAGGGTTAGAAACAACGATGCCAGCATTGCTAAGAGCAATAAACGCTAGGAAAAGACCGATACCTGCAGAGATACCAACACGCAGAGACATTGGGATCGAGTTGATAATCCATTCACGGATCTTAAAGATGCTTAAGAAGATGAAGATCACGCCTGATACGAAAACCGCTGCCAGAGCAACTTGCCACGTATAACCCATCCCCATTACAACAGCGTAGGTAAAGAATGCATTCAAACCCATGCCTGGAGCTTGAGCAATTGGGTAGTTAGCAACAAAGCCCATGATGAAACAGCCAATAGCAGCTGCTAAACAGGTTGCTACAAATACAGCGCCATGGTCCATACCAGCATCAGCTAGAATCATTGGGTTTACAAAAATGATGTAAGCCATTGTTAGGAAGGTTGTTAGACCTGCGATGATTTCAGTGCGCACATTGGTGCCATTTTCACTGAGTTTGAATAGCTTTTCGAACATTATCGAATCCTATAAGGGTAAAAAGTAAACGGTTGCGTAATCGATTGGCTGTGGATTATAAAGTTATCAAATAACAAATTCCAGATAGAATTAAGGCTCTAATCGATCTTTATCAGAATGCAGTATGAAACAGAGCGATTAAAAATGAAGACTGAAAGATAAAGTAACGATTAAAAACAATAAGATAAGTAAGATAAATACGATGAAAGTACTTGGCCATTTTTTAAACCATCAGTTATTTTCATTGAGAATCTAGCTAATAAATTCCGAATTCAAACCCACAATAGTTATGTATTTTTCAACAGGATCAGTAATAAGGCGCAAATTGATATTTCGGCGTTTAAAAAACAACCACGCAGAACAGCAGGAAAAGTGATAAGCGAAAGCGGTTTGGAAAAGTAGCAGGCAAAAAAAACGCCACTCAAAACTGAGTGGCGGTAGAATCTGTCAACCAAAAGGGCTGTAAAATAATTCCAATATATAGGGGTGAACAAAACTGTTCGAGTTACATGCTTGTGGTATTAGTAACCAAAGCTTGTAGGGTATGCAAAGTTGCTAGTGTAAACAGAGCTGTTAATCCAGAACATTGCAGATGGTAAACCTTTCATAACTATCACCTTAATAAATCAATAAAAAACGAATTTGATTTCTCGGTTCCTTGGAGGCGATAAAACGGACTCATCCTTTGAGCATTTACTCTTCACTTCAGAAGTTGGTTATTAATATACCCTAAAGAAAAAAGATTACAAGTATTTTTTGCTATGCGTCACACTTTTGGCTATTTACGGTTATTTCACAAACTCATTTTTGTAATTAAATTACAAAATAGAATTAAACAAACGTTTGCCTGTACCATTTATAAGCATCAACGCGCTTATTTATGATCAGATAGACAAGATCGCTTTCAAAATTTGAGCTATTTGAGGTTTAGAACCGCTACTCGTCAAAACGCTCAAGTGGTATGCTGTTGCCATCAAAACAGACCCATATTTTAGATTTTTGTTCTAGTTTTTTGCCATTACAAAACCTAAATATATGGTTATCAAATAAAAAAGGAGTCATCCGTGTCTGAATTCCATTCTGAGATCAGTAAATTGTCCCCTGCCCCTATTTGGCAGTTTTTCGATAAAATTTGTTCAATCCCGCACCCTTCGAAACATGAAGAAGAACTTGCTCAATACATTATTGCTTGGGCAACAGAGCAAGGCCTAGATGTACGTCGTGACCCAACGGGTAACGTATTCATCAAAAAGCCTGCAACGGCGGGTATGGAAAACAAAAAAGGTGTCGTGCTGCAAGCTCACATCGATATGGTTCCACAAAAGAACGAAGACACAGTTCATGACTTCGCTAAAGATCCAATCCAACCATACATTGATGGTGAGTGGGTTACAGCGAAAGGCACAACGCTTGGCGCTGATAACGGCATGGGCATGGCTTCTTGCCTAGCGGTTCTGGCTTCGAACGAAATCCAACACGGCCCTATCGAAGTTCTACTTACCGTAGATGAAGAAGCAGGCATGACTGGTGCTTTCGGTCTTGAAGCGGGTTGGTTAGAAGGCGATATCCTTCTTAACACCGATTCAGAGCAAGAAGGCGAAGTGTACATGGGTTGTGCTGGCGGTATCGACGGCGCAATGACATTTGAAATTGCACGTAACGCGATTCCAGCTGACTTCGTAACACGTAAGCTAACGCTAAAAGGCCTAAAAGGCGGTCACTCTGGTTGCGACATCCACACAGGTCGTGCAAACGCAAACAAACTGCTTGCTCGTTTCCTAGCGGGTCACGCAAAAGAGCTAGACCTTCGCATCGTCGAATTCAAAGGTGGTAGCCTTCGTAACGCTATTCCTCGTGAAGGTTTCGTAACGGTTGCTGTTCCTGCTGAAAACCAAGAGAAACTGGCTTCGCTATACAACTACTACACAGAGCTGCTTTCAACAGAGCTAGGTAAAGTAGAAGACAGCATCGTGACTTTCAACGAAGAAGCTTCTGTAG
Source organism: Vibrio tasmaniensis 1F-187 (assembly GCF_000272405.2). Lineage (GTDB taxonomy): Bacteria > Pseudomonadota > Gammaproteobacteria > Enterobacterales > Vibrionaceae > Vibrio > Vibrio tasmaniensis_A. Next base: position 10,193 of record NZ_AJZM02000210.1, on the reverse strand, counting down.
AAATGGGCGCACTTGCGTCAGCAGACCAAGCTCGCTTTATCGCGGCACTTAACGCATGTCCAAACGGCGTGATTCGTATGAGTGACGAGATTGAAGGTGTTGTTGAAACGTCTCTAAACGTAGGTGTTATCACAACAGAAGAGAACTCAATCACAGTGCTTTGCCTGATCCGTTCTCTTATCGATTCAGGTCGTAGCCAAGTAGAAAGCATGCTTCACTCTGTTGCTGAACTAGCAGGCGCTAACATCGCATTCTCTGGTGCTTACCCAGGTTGGAAGCCAGATGCAGATTCAGAAATCATGCACATCTTCCGCGACATGTACGAAGGTATCTACGGTCACAAACCAAACATCATGGTTATCCACGCTGGTCTTGAGTGTGGTCTATTCAAAGAACCTTACCCGAACATGGATATGGTTTCTTTCGGCCCAACTATCAAGTTCCCTCACTCTCCTGATGAGAAAGTGAAGATCGATACGGTTGAGCTATTCTGGAATCAAATGGTTGCACTGCTTGCAGCTATCCCAGAAAAAGCATAATTCGATAAACTATGTATGTTCAATAAATGGTGTTTCCAATAAATAGGGCTCTTCACTAAATAGCACTTTTCAGTAAACACCGTTTATAGACACAAAATAAAACAGGTACTCAATGAGTACCTGTTTTTGTATCCAATCTTTGTAGCTATGTACTTGTGACTAAATAAACAATTAAGCGCGTGAAGCCGCGTAGCTTTCTAACTCATCAATTGAAGTTTGTGCTACTACTTCGCCGTCGATGAAATATGTCACCATCTCACCATCACGAACTCCGATCAATGTCGCACGCTCACCAGACTGGTAAGTGATGTCCATTTGGATCGTGTTTTCGTCGATCTGCTGCATTTGACCTTTCTCAATCATATCAGCACTCGTAATCGGACCCACTGGTGCTTCAGTCAGTGACTTATCAAGCTGATTGTTGATATCAAGGTAAGTATCAATCTTAGTATCAAATATATGCGGTGCACCTGTTAGTGGGTTGCTGCCCGTCCAGAACTCTAGTGAGTTGAATACCAAGTAATCAGCTGCAACTGTTAGACCGTAAGCCGGTGCAAGCAATATGTTCAAACCACCACGAGCGTAACGGTTATCAACGGCTTTAAGGTTGAACTTCATTAGGTAACCCGTTACTGCATTGCTACCAACACAGCCAGATAAAGCAACAGATACCACCGCTAGTGCTACAACTTTTGAAATTGTTTTTTTCATTTTCATCTCGATATTTGAATTTGGCTGCCAAAAAATGGCGGTGGATAATAGCAACCAACCAAATGACAAATATCAGTGTACTGTCAGAAAAACCACAATTTGAAACACCCTATAATGAGTCAAATTAAAACTGGAAACTTATTTATAGATAACTCCATAGAAAAATTTTGTCGTCACCGTAAACCGATTGATTCGTACTAAAAATCAACGATTGGTACATTCCGTGTTAACGAATTATCACCATGTTGAGAACAACCTAAATGGCAAGACTAAAACCTAATCAACCATTCGAATTACTTGGTTATACTGTTCAGCCAGGACAGCGAATGGAGATTGAACTGCAAGCGGCTCAGCTTTACACGCACTCTCCACTTTCGATCCCGATTGAAATTATTCACGGTCGCCAAGCAGGCCCAACACTGATGGTAAATGCGGCTATCCACGGCGATGAGCTAAACGGTGTTGAGATTGCACGACAACTGACAAACGCGATTGATCCAAAGAAACTGAAAGGTACCTTGATTGTTGTGCCTATCGTTAACGTGTTTGGCTTTATTCATAAATCTCGTTACCTACCAGACCGTCGTGACCTAAACCGTTGCTTCCCTGGCAGTGAGAAAGGATCGCTAACATCACGCATCGCTTACACTTTCTTTGAGAATGTGGCGAAGCACTGTGATTTTATTTTGGATCTACACACAGGTGCGATTCACCGTACTAACTTGCCACAGATCCGTGCAAACCTGACGAACCCAGAAACATTGCGCATCGCAAAAGCGTTCGCAACACCAGTGATCATTGATTCTCCGCTGCGTGATGGGTCACTTCGTAGCGAAGCGGAAAAATTGGGTATCCCTGTATTAACTTACGAAGGTGGTGAAGCGTTGCGTTTTGATCACCTAGCGATTCGTGCGGGTTACCTTGGCGTACATCAAGTGATGAAAGAAATCGGCATGCTGCGCCCAAACCGTAAAAAGTTGCCAGAGCCAGTGTTGAGCAAATCCACCAGCTGGATCCGCGCTGAGTCAGACGGTATTTTGCGTAACATGGTGAGACTTGGCGAACAAGTTGAAGCAGGACAAACCCTCGCTTACATAAGCTCTCCGTTAGGTCACCAAGAAGGCCAAGTGATCACCACCAAAGGCGGTATCGTGATTGGCCAACAAACTCTACCGTTGGTAAACGAAGGTGACGCAGTATTCCACATTGCTTACTTCAAACAAGATGACGATGAAGTGGGACAATCAGTTGAGAGCTATATTGAAGAAGTAGCGGAAGATGATTGGCTAACGGCGCTTAACAACTAATCAATGAATGACATGTAGTCACTAGCAAGAAGTGGCTACATTTTCGAAAATAAACTCCACAAACTAAAAAGCCCCAATACACTTTTGACTAGAAAGAAAAAAGTTATATTGGGGCTTTTTTTACTTGTCCCTTATCTTAAAATTAAGGAACCTGTAAATTAATTAAGAGCTGGATTACTCAGCGTCTTCTTGCTCTTCTTCACGAGCTTTTGCGCGTGCTTCACGTGCTTGCTCAGCTTTAAGCTCTTTAGTATGACGTAGTTCGTCACGCTCTTTACGCTGCTCTGATTTACGCTCGTTACGTTCAGCTTGGTTTGCGATGAAAGATGCTAGCTCTTTCTCTGCCCACTCTTGTGCCAGAGCTTCAGTTTCAAAACCAGACTCACGCTTAGATACTGTTGTGCTGCGAGACGTTACTTGACGAGTAATCTCTGCACACCAACCGTTGCGTTTTTCTGTAAGGCGGATATCAAATTTTTTGTTCTTAGACATGTTCTATTTTTCCTAAGGGAGATCATTAAGGGATCGGTCAACTTTGATAACTCCATCTAAGTGAGCATCTTTTAACACCATCCCTTGGTAAGCGCGGTATTAGAGCACAAATCAATGAATATTGCTGCAAATATTTGCAGCGGATCACACTCCAGTGCTGTAAATCGTGTGTGCCGGATTTCAATGGGTTCGTAACTCTCCGATTCACCATCAACTTCTATGCTATTTTATCGACAACAATGAAATGAACGGTGCTCAAACAGAGATAAATTAAAGCGATAACTAGCTGCGATCAAAAAGGGAAGCTCAGTGCTTCCCTTTAAAAATGTGTTAGAAAATCAATACGCTTACCCCGGATGACCATCCACTCTTGGTGTTAACAACATCATGCCAAACTTCCAGATAAACAGACCAAACGCCAACGTCCATAAACCCGCGCTGATGTTGACCATCTCAAATAAGTAAGCAGGGAAGAAAGTGACACCTAAGCTACGGACTAATGCCGCGATAAAGATAGCCGAGAACGCCAGCGCCATGCTTGGTCCTTTATAGATAGCACGGCCTGTGTGTCCCATGGTAACACGTGTGATCATCGCAAGAATGAGCCCACTCAAACCGCCAATCGCAAACAGGTGCAGCATGTTATGGCTTGCAAATGGGTTATCTAACAAGCCTCTTAGCAACAAGCTCAAAGGAATACACAAATAAGCCGCATGCAGTGACCACACCAAAGGCTCAGACAACGTTGTCCAAGGCTTCCAACGAACAAAGCGCACCAACTGAATCACACCTGCAAATACCATCAACTCATTGCCCACTTGAGCAAAGGTCAACGGGAAGAAGCTCAGCACAAACAATCCAACCAAAGGCAGGTTCGCTAGCCATTCCAACCAAACCAGTGGTTGTGCTTTTTCAAAGTCAAAACGACGGGCCGTGAAGAACGGGATAACTCGTCCACCCATCACGGATAATAGCAAGGTAAACCACCATAACATTGCGTGCCATACTGCAGACGATGGGAATGGAGGCATGCCTTTAATCGTCGCGTAACTAGCAAAGTTGGCGACGATAGCCAATATAAACAGCGGCACAAAAAACAAGTTCTTCCAGCCTTTCGATTTCACGACACGGAAACCAATCTCGTAAGCGGCAAAGATCAAGAACAACGCTTCAACCGATGAGATTAACCACAATGGCGCCGGTGTCCAAAATAGAATACGAGGTGCTAGCCACAAACCAACGAGCGCTGCTAATCGATAATGTTTAGTTCCGTTGACTCCCGTCCACGTTTGCACTGCAGTCAGAACAAAACCAACCACAATCGCCATAGAAAAACCAAACAGCATTTCATGTACGTGCCACCAAAGCGCGGGCACTTTTAACACTTCAGGCTGACCATTTTGGAACATGACAACCCAAGCGACGATAGCAATCACGGCATAGAGGCTGCCTAGAAAGAAGAAAGGTCTAAAACCTAAACGAAGATAAGCTGGAATCGCATCTTCTACGCTTTTATCTGTGATATTTAACAAACTCATTCCTCATTTCAGATAACAAGCCAAGTGTGGCTTATATTGAATTGCTACCAATAGCCAAATTCAAGGTGCAGTAATCATCACCGCAATATTGCCTAACACAATGCATGAAACGCGCCAAAGATATAAAACCAATAAAAACAAGCAACAAGGTGTATTTAGAGGTCAAAAAGGTGTCAATTAAACACACCATAAAAAGTCATTTAGACTCGAAGGTGTGTAAAATAAAAAACTACTGACATTTGATGAAGCCAAACATATAGTAAGACTAGTCTCAAATACAAAAGAACAGACAGGGAACGCGATGTATATTTTTGGTTATGGTAGCTTGATCAACTCCTCTTCTCGTCAACTCACAGGTCAAACAGGACAAGCTATTCCTGCGATAGTGCACGGCCTAGTGCGTCACTGGAGTAAAATCGACGACAGCTATGTTTTGTCACCGTTGATCGTCAATCTTGGTGAGGGACAAGTGAATGGTGTTTTGCTTGAGGTTGATGATGTTGCGTTGGCTGAATTTGATCGCCGTGAGCGTGGTTATCACCGAATTGAGTTAAGAAGCGATCAGATAGAGAGCCAAACCGACTTTAAAGCGGATCAATCGATCTGGGTATACATCAAAGACGAAATCGAAGCGCCTTGTGAAAACAGCCCTATCGTTCAAACCTATGTTGATACCGTCATGGCAGGATGCTTAGAGGTGTCTGAAAGCTTTGCAGCGCACTTTGTGGAACATACACAAGGTTGGCACCATCCATTAGAAAATGATCGCCACCAGCCGAAATACGGCAACCTTGCTGGGGTTTCTGATCACCACCACAGTGTGATTGATGGCTTGATACTGACCGTTCGTAGCTAGTTGATACTCATAATTTGTCGGTCTACATAGCTTGTTGCACTTAGTCAGTGAGCTCGACCGTTAACTGTTCTAAATCGAGATTAAACAACTCAAACCTGTAAACACCTAAGGGGTTAGAGCTAACTTCGAACAAAAGAAAAAGCGCTAGGGGGAGCTAGCGCTTTTAAGACCAACTAAGTCCGTTTAGCCCGGTAGTTTTTTTCAGCTATATCATTAGGATATAATCAATTTTTTTACTTAGGTAAATCAAAAAGCCTATTCTTTACGACTACTTTTAGTCGTAAATTAAGTATAGTCGGGTTCTTATAATAAGCCGGATTTTTCTAAAAATAATTCACATAAAATTGATGACCAAACAACTGCTGCAACTATGCAGCAACCACAGATGAAACGGCTTGTGTAAAAAGTTTTCTAAGTAGCTTATTTTTATCATCTAAATGCTTAGCCTTGCGATAGATGAGCTGTATATCAAAATCAGGCACATCGATAGGTGGCTCCACTGCTACCACGGTATCTTGGTCTTGAGTATCATTGCGTGCCACCAGTTTGGGGACGATACACAATAACTCCCTACCTCTTATCAAACGTTTTACTGTTAAAAAATTGCTTGAAGATATAGCCACTTTTCGGCTGAAGCCTAATTCAGCCAAACGTTTATCGACGCCAGTCTTTAAAGACCCAGCAGGAGAAACAAGAGCATGCTCGACAGCAACAAACTGTTCTAACGATATCGGCCCCTCAATAGATACAACCGACTTGTCGAATAAACAGACATGTTGCTCTGTGTACAAATGCGTGGTTCGATATTGCTTTGAGACCTCACCAAAACTGCCTATCGCCATATCAAGCTTGGCGTCTTCAAATACTTGCTGATAGTTACTCCGGTTTACATTGAACAGCACGACTTGCGAATTAGGAGAGGATTGCTTGATGAGGTCAAACAATGCTGGCGCGAACATCTGCTCAGCATAATCGGTAAGACCAATCTTCCAAGTCCCTTTATAAGTCGCGGCATCAAACGATTTAGACAGTAACACCTCTGACTGGATGGTATTGAGCAGAGCTTCTACCGTACTGGACAGTTCAATGGCTCGATCGGTCGCCTCCATCTTGCTACCCACACGCTCAAACAAAGGGTCATCAAACAACTTTCGCAGTCTTTGTAAGCTATGACTCATCGCTGATTGGCTGACATAACAACGTTCAGCGGCCTTGCTAACGCTGTTGGTTTTATACAATGCCTGCAGTGCAATCAACAAATTAAGGTCGACCCCTTTCCAGTTAAAATCAGCCACAAATCAATCCCATATCATTCATAATCACAATTAAAACAATTAATTTGAATCATAGTCTAACTCCACATAAATTACGCTAAACATTTATCTGGAATCGATCATGCTTTCAATTTTTAAAACCTTTTTCTGGCTTGGCTGGATTAGCTTTGGCGGACCAGCGGCACATATTGGCTACTTCCGTAAAACCTTTGTTGAGAAACTGAATTGGTTATCCGACGAAGAGTACGGGCAAATTGTCGCCCTCAGTCAATTTCTGCCTGGTCCAGGCTCAAGTCAGGTTGGCTTCGCGGTTGGTTACAAAAAAGGTGGCTTAACCGGTGCGATTGCCGCATTTGTCGGTTTCACCTCCCCTTCTGTCATCCTAATGTTGATATTGGCCTTAGTGAGCAACCAGTTGTTGGAAGCACCGCTTTTCATTTCAATCATCCACGGACTTAAGCTACTCGCGGTCGTGGTTGTAGCTGACGCCACTTTCGGCATGTACAAAAACTTTTGCCAATCAAAGATGGCAACAGCACTGTGTGTGATCACCGCGATTGTTCTACTTTTGATTCCAGGGATCTGGCCTCAAGTCTTAGTACTCCTATTTGCAGCGATGGTTGGCAGTAAGTTCTTAACCTCGCAAGACTTAAAAACAACGCCTTCGACACATAAGATATCCATAACACCGCTAGTGATTTTTGTAGCACTACTGATTGGTTTACCTCTGTTCAGTGCATACTCTCAAGGCATTGAAGTCTTTGGTTTATTTTACCAAGCAGGCAGTTTGGTATTCGGTGGCGGACACGTGGTTCTTCCTCTGCTACAAAATGGTATTGGTGATCAACTGTCCCAAGATACCTTCCTAACAGGCTATGCCGCTGCGCAAGCTGTACCTGGCCCAATGTTTACATTAGCCACTTATCTAGGCTATGTGTTGATGCCATCGGCACCGATTACAGGTGCACTGCTCGCAACAGTTGCGGTGTTCTTACCGGGTTTCTTATTGCTACTGGCTGTACTGAAGAATTGGCAGGCGATTGCAAGCAAGCCTTTGGTGGCAGGTGCGCTTACCGGTGTGAATGCAGCAGTTGTTGGTCTATTGCTTGCGGCCCTGTATCAACCCATCTTCACAAGCGCAGTGAGCAGCGGCATAGACTTCGCTCTGATCATTGTTGGTGTGTGGTTATTAAAAACCGTAAAGGTCCCGATTGTAGGGTTAGTGGGTGTGTTTATGTTGTTTGGCGCAATTACAGGTTTGGCGATCTAAGCTATCAATTAATAGACAGACAAATAAGAAGTGAGAGGTTTGATCGCTTACTTCTTGTTTTCCCGCTCTTCTTTCAAAAACTAAAAGCATCTTTTACTTCCTATAGTGGTTTAACCCCGTGGAAGTTAAAGAACAAATTGCAATCAATAAGCGGTACAAAGCTCAGCGGCCAAAATGATTTTTGGTGTTCAGGAAGGTAATACCTTAAGAAAGCGATTAAGTTATTACATGGATTGACATGCTCTCTCGCCATAATGTAATCGTAATGCCACCCCTTCTGTAAGGCGTGTTTTCTTGTCGTCATATAACGGCCGATTTTCCAAGCGATCCCAGGATCGGTAGGAATCAAAATAGACAGAGTGCCTCCAGGTTTTAACACTCGCAACCACTCTTTGATCACCAAGTGAGGCTCGTATAAGTGCTCCAATATATGAGTTGCGATCACGCGATCAAAACTATTGCTTTCAAAATCTAACTCACAAGCATTAGTTACGTTAAAAGTGAGTTTGTCATAAGAATTGATACGACTGAGTTGCTCTTTTGCCACCTTAAGAGCCGCAGCATCGCCATCACTCACGATATACTCGTCAAAGGTGTGTTTGACGTGCAGCAAGTGTTCACCTGTACCGGAGCCCACTTCTAACACTCTCGAAAAGTGTTCACTTTCACCAAATGGCTTTTCACATGCTATGTGGCCAGCTCTCATCACATAACCCGTTGCATTGCCGTTATAAACTCGCTCATCATATTCGTCACTAAAACGGGACAAATAATCGATCCACTCTTTGTCTTCATCCTTGCTTGTTCTCATGCTTGATTCCTATTCAGATAGCGTTTTATCACTCGTTCGTAATATAGAAAGGATCCTCATCTCTCGCCTACCTCGTGATACGTTGTCGAGTATCAACCCACAGAAAAAAGACATCACCGCTATCAATGCAATTGAACTAGACAAAATAGCAGTAGGCACCCTTTCGACGAGCCCAGTATCGATGAAGTCGATGATAACGGGGATTCCTAAAACCAATGAAATGAAGCAAAGCAACATAGACAATACGCCAAAGAAGAACATTGGCTTTACATCTCTCAATAAGAACAAAATGAAATTGAGAATTTTGAGCCCATCACTAAAGGTATTCAATTTGCTGGCTGTGCCTTCAGGCCTTGATTGATATTGCGTCGAAACTTCTTTGATTGGCATATTATGATGTAGCGCATGAACGGTAAGCTCTGTTTCTATTTGGAAGCCATCACTGAAAATGGGTACGGTTTTGACAAATCGATGGCTCATAATTCGATAACCAGAAAACACATCACTCAATTGAGCATTGAATGCTAAATTAATCAGCGATGAAAACAGCTTATTTCCTAGGATATGCCCTTTGGGATAAGCCATTGAAGCTCGCTCTCGACTTCCAATAATCATATCGAGTTTTTCATTATCCAATTGTTCGATCAGCGCAGGGCATATTGACGCATCGTAAGTGTCATCACCATCAGCCATCACATAGATATCAGCATCAATATCAGAGAACATTCTCCTGACTACCTCCCCTTTACCTTGGCGAGGCTCATGTCGAACAATAGCCCCAGCTTGCAAGGCCTCGTTTACCGTGTTGTCGGTTGAGTTGTTGTCATACACATAAATAGACGCATCAGGTAAAGCCTGCTTAAAAGACATAACTGTCTTTCCGATAGCACCCGCTTCATTAAAACATGGGAGTAATACTGCAACTTTTATACTATTCATAAACTCTCCCTAACCCTAAAGATTCGGTAGCCATCAGGAACATCGTCATATATGGTCTCCAACCAGCTGGGAACATTTGAGCTGTATAATTTGTTTATAAGAGCCTCTTCACTTGCTGATTTTTTCAAAACCATTAAATGGGCGTCATTTCCTATAACAATATAATCAATGTTCTTAGCTTGGATTTCGTCCTTGGCTAAACTCATATCCCCCTCTAACATAACCTCTATAAGAAATTGATTACCAACTATATTTCTATGATAAGGAGCTGCAATTATGCGGTTATTAGTGCGGGCCAACACAGGTGCTCCCGTCTCAATTCCTGTTAGAATAACCTTTGATTCGATGCCCTTTTCTTCCAATACTCTAAATAGAGTTTTCTTGTCATTTTCAATTGTATTTCGTTCAAAATCATCATTACCAACCGCTATCACTGGCTTTGTTGCGTAATTAAAT
>NZ_AJZM02000209.1 GCF_000272405.2 Vibrio tasmaniensis 1F-187 | reverse complement strand
TGAGGTAGGGAGAGTGAGACGATTGACTGATTGTGCTTGTTTTTGAACGGCAACGATATGAACGCCCTTCCAATAGAAAGGAAAGGGGAAGCGCCCAGTAAAAGAGAGCAAGGCGGCAAACGCAATGTGTTCACACCCAACCGCACCCAGCTTTTTTACGCTGATAAAATCACCTTGTTCAACAAAGCGACCTAACAAATTAACCGCATCATCTTCACTACAATATCCGTACACAATCTGCATGTTCACACTCCTTTTAGGACATTGTTTTGGTCTTTAAAAAGAACAAAACAATGGGCTCTCTTTCAAGAGCCGTG
>NZ_AJZM02000208.1 GCF_000272405.2 Vibrio tasmaniensis 1F-187 | reverse complement strand
ATTTAATTACGCAACAAAGCCGATAAAAACAGCAAACAGAAGCTAGAAGACTTGAAAGCAAGCTCTCACGAGCTAATAGAGCTTGTCGAAAGAGAACAAGCTATAACTTCATCAACAATTTTACCTACGTTACCTTTTCCTGCTTATTCGGAATGGAATGACTTGGACAAGTTTTTTTGTACTGAAACTCTTCGTATAAAAAATAAGTGTAGCTATTGGCGTGATCTCGGATTTGAAACAGTAGTTGGTATTCCTTTCGAAAGTAGTGAGTCTTTCAGCACAGCTCTGGAACAGTTGAAATCACTTCGCCCGGAGATGTTGCTGTTTGTTGAACATTTAGATGAAATTAAGTTTCTTTTACCGGGTGAAGAGGAATTTACTTGGTCAAAGAGTGGTAATGACTCAGCGGCTATGGTTCTAGCCAATGATGATCCTATAGGGATATGGAGGCTATTTCGTTCAAGTGGTTTGGTTGATTCTGAGCAGCTTGATAATAGCTTGAGCGGTGAATACAAGTATGAATTGGTTGCGGCAGTTCCCCAAGTTGTAGATAGTTCAGAACTTAAGACGTCACCGTTGTTTAGTTACTTTCCTACAGAAATTACTTTACCTCTTCCGATTGTTTGTCATGCAACATTAGAGTTAGATCAAAGCCGCAACCACCTCATTAACTGTAAAAGCAATCAGTTTGTTTTTACAAAACTAGCAGCTTTCTTAGCTGAAGTTGCCGAGGAGTGTGCAACAGATAATCTTACCGGAAGTAACGCTGGTTTTCGGGTTGTTATGCCATTGGAACAGTATTCAGAGACGCTAAACAAGTTTGATTTAGAAGCAAGGATATTAGAATCTTGTCAATCTAAATCTATAATACCAACTCTTGGTGGCAGTGCAGTAAAACCAAATAAGGCCTTTACTCTTGAAGGTGCATCTAGGCAGTGGTTACCAAATTATAGCTTTAAAGATATAGTTCCGGTAGGAGAAGTACGACTCCAATGGCTTAGAGCTCTCGGAGTTCTTGAATTACCAGGTGATGTAGTTAGACAGCGAATCTGTGCACATAGAGGTTTAAGCCAGGAAGCAAGGGTCGCGTTAATAGTAGGTCTAAAATCTAATAATGTTAATCATACCGCTTATACCTCCTCTCTTTTTTTAGACACTCTTGGTGAAAGCGTCCCAGATACGGAAATGGTATATATATCTCCAACCGGAGGGGCTCCAAGGGGCTTACCTGCTTGGGTGAAGCTATGGTTTTTAGATACTGAAATGCAGGATAAATTAAGCGAAAAATTAGACGCTTCAGATGTTCGTGTTTTGCAGAACAAGCTGAAAGATTTTGGGCTTAAAGAATACTCCTTTGCTCGACTTATTCAGGACTTAAGAACTCAAGCGAATAAACATAAAGAAGCGGATCCACAACGAGCTGGGATTGTAGAAAGTCAGTTATTGAAAGTTGTTTATGACTTTTACCACTATGAAGGGCTGACAAAACAAAGGCCTAGTTTTCCAGAAAAAACTAGCATTGAACTCCCAAGCCAATCAGGTTCATTAGTTAAATCTGAATATCTCTATATGGGAGATGGGTATGGCTTGAGTGGGAAAATAACTCAACAGTTATATACCGCTAGTTCTGACAAGTTGATCGTACCACCAAGCGGGCTATGTATAGAACTAAAGGGTGATGATGATTGGGTTGAGTTTCTAGAATGGATAGGTGTTGCTAAGTGGCCTCGTGAAATAAGAGCTACCGATAGAAATGAACATTATCTAGATAGGGTTATCACCCAGCTTCGATTCCCCGTGAGATTTGGTCATGATTATTTTTTTCATTCTTCTGAAGAGTTGATGTCGGCTAATCTTTATCTTGTTAGCTATGTAACATTAGATGGAATGGACGACATCTTGATACCCCAAAAATATACCGCGATTCTCGCTTGGCTAACTCATGATGAACGAGTCGTGCATTGGCTCAAGAGAGAGAAGCGTTATGCTGCTATCGAAGCCAAGAAACAGTGGGATCGAAATTGTCGTCCATATAGGGGTGATGTCCGTAGCTATATCCAATGGAAACTAGAAAATACTAGATGGATCAGAGGTTCTAATAACACGGACTTGAGACCAAAAGACTGTGTTATTACTGACATCTCGAGTCAAGCTATCTTCCCGCAGCCTGCAAGAGTGAGTGACATGGAGGCGAAAGAGTATGGTATGGATTTGAGAGATGTAGTGGAGTCTTGGCGTAAGTCGGGAGTCGCAACGAATGTTGCTGAGCTTTCATTGGATGATATTTATAGCAAACTGCTCGAGCTACCAGAATTGCAGCCAGCCCCTACCGCCGTTAAAACCTTACATCGCTGGATGTTGAACGCTATTGACTCATCCAGTAGCCAAGAGGCAGGAATGAAAAACAGATTCATTCAATCTGGCCAAATGTGGGGGAAGAAAGCGGAAAGTTTCAAGTATTTCGCCATTGATGAGCTTTATCATACTGATTCAGATGGGTTACCGCCTGAGTTGTTAGATCGCCTAGCTATAGTTGAACTACCAAATCGAGTAGGTGCGGATAAAGTCAAGAATGCTTTTGGTATTCGAACGATAGATCGCAGTGCTATCAAACAGACAGTTGATCACTTTGCAGCTGCACCGACAAATTCTGATCTGAACATATATTTCCAGCAAGTTAAGCCGTTTTTCGTGTTTATGCGTAAGTCCCAGTCAGGGCAAACTCAGTATATAGGGCAATTAAATAAGTTGAAGTTAAAGGTCTGTTCTAGCTTACATGTCCAAATGCAATTTCAAGATGTTGATTGCTCTCATGAGCTTCCGGAGTGGGGCTGGTTGATTGATAGTGAAACTTTATATGTTCGAGGCTCAGACGCCTTAGTTAAGCATGATTCGGATATGCTAGCCGACGTTATAGGTGAGGCTCTGGCTTCGTTATTTCGTATTGCCAATGGTAGTGATTTCGCAAGGTTATTTAGGTGTCATAAGGATGAGCGTCATGCTCTTTTGAGTCGAATCTTAGGAGAGGAAGTAACAGATGTTGAGCTAACTAGCCTATACGCTAGCACAGACAATTGGGATATTAGTAGTGATGCTGTGTTGCCAGATATTCCAGTACTGGAAGAACCGAAACATACCAACGTTACGGAAGGTAAAGGTACGGAATTAAATGTACCAAAGGAGCATATAGATGCTCCGACTACCATGGATGAAGTAGGTAACTCTGGTAACGATAGCGCTCCAATACAGATAACATCAGTTGACGCTGAAGCTGTGTCGCCACCAGTTAGGCAAAAATTACGAGTTAAAAAAACTAGAAGCTCTATGGTAGGTCAAGGTTCAACTTCATATATCCCCGTAAATGGTGATATAGCAGAGCAAAAAATTATGGAGATAGAAGAGAATTTCGAACCTCCACGTTTTCCTCTACTTGTTGGGCAGTACATGGGAAATGCAGGGCTTGGTTGTGATGTTTTAAGCTTTAATTCAGAAGAAGACCGCGACGGCTTCAAGAACAATGATTGTCGTGATCTACGTTTGGTAGAACGGTTTATTGAGGTGAAGGGTAGGCGAAGCCGGGGAACATCCATAGAGCTCAGAGGAAATGAAAAGGATGCTGCTAGTAACTATGCTAACAAGTATTATTTGTACCGCCTATCTGAGTCTTCTCCTGGTGAATATAGCTTAAGTGTTTTGCAAAACCCTTTAAACGATGTAGATGCTGTAGAACATTCTTTATATATCCACATGGATAGATCTAAAAATAGAGAAGAGTTTGAAGTGAGCTCTAATACTTTATTTGAAGGCAATAACGAAACTAAGGTTACGTCGTAACTTAGTGTTCAGGAGGAGAATTCAGGTTAGATTCTTTTTAAGTAACACCAGAAGTAACATCTTAAAACTCTATTGTTTTAATTGTTATTCTAATCAAAAGGATAGGTGTGATAGTAGAGTCCAGTAGCGACCACATTATACGAAAGAGCCCAC
>NZ_AJZM02000207.1 GCF_000272405.2 Vibrio tasmaniensis 1F-187 | reverse complement strand
AACCGCTCTTCCGATCTTCGATGCCTACCTAATCAAAGAAAACCATATCATCGCATGTGGTGGCATTGAGAAAGCGATCTCGACAGCAAAAGAGCTGAACCCGGGTAAGCCAGTGGAAGTGGAAACAGAAAGCCTAGCAGAGCTTGAGCAAGCGATCAGCGCCGGTGCAGACATCATCATGCTAGACAACTTCACCACAGACATGATGCGTGAAGCCGTTAAAATTAACGCAGGTCGTGCAGCACTAGAAAACTCAGGTAACGTGACTTTAGATACGATTGCAGAATTCGCTGAAACGGGTGTCGATTACATCTCTGTGGGAGCACTGACTAAGCATCTAAAAGCAATGGACCTTTCAATGCGATTCAAAGCTTAATCTCATCGTTCTATCAATCACTTAACTTCAAGGCATGGCAATCAGCCATGCCTTTTTATTGCTTTTATTATCAGTATATCAATCAGTTAACTAAGCTGATCGCATAATTTTGCGCTCCATATGAAACAACACACCAATAAATACAAAACCACTCGCGCCTGCATCTGAACACCATTCCACTTCTAAATCTCAACTTCTATTCTTTCCATCAACGGGTGCTTGCACTGAAACAAACTAACGAATGGAATAGAACTATGAAAAACAAAAGAAAAAACCAGAAAGGCTTTACGCTGATTGAATTGATGATTGTGGTTGCGATCATTGGTGTGCTGTCTGCAATTGCAATTCCGGCTTATAAAGATTATGTATCTAAAAGTGAACTATCCTCTGGTTTAGCCACAATGAGAGCACTAATTACACCAGCAGAATTAATCCATCAAGAAAAGGGCGTGATCGTTCAAGCTACCGCTTTGGGCGATCTAGGAACAGCTACAGATGCAAATTCACTTGGTAAAATAACAGTTTCAGCTGACGACACACTGTTATTCACTTTTGGAGCAACTAGCTCAATAAGTGCAGCAACCTTAACATTTGCTAGAGGTAACTCTGGGTGGGTTTGTACTAACAGTAAACAAGCAACGATCCCTCTAGATGGCTGTGTGTAGTGCTAACCAACCTCCCAACAGTTCTCCGTCAGGCTAACTTACTTAGCCTGACTCAAGAACAAGCCGTTGCGGAACATGTACAAGCTTCAGGTATTTCTACACCTGAAGCTTTGCTCACTCTGGGCTTATTCACCGGCGAGAGCCTCGCTAATAACATCAAAACCATTTTCGGTTTGCCGTTAGTGCAACTGGCCAATACTGACTATGAAATCTTGTGTGACCAATTGGGACTTCGAGAATTGATCACTAAGTATCGTGCTATCCCAGTTGTTCTCACTAACTCTACTCTCACGCTCGCCTCTGCCGATCCAACCGACTTGCAAGCTGAAGACGATTTTAGATTCGCGACTGGATTGCAGATAGAACTCGTTGTCGCTAACTATTCAGAATTAGAAGGCGCCATACGAAAGCTGTATGGTCGCTCTATTTCCGGGCAAGACTCTAAGCGCAAAGAGATCACCCAAGATGAGCTCGCCAATCTTGTTGAAGTCTCTGACGATGAAATGAGTTCAATTGAAGATCTCAGTCAAGACGATTCCCCTGTCAGTCGATTTATCAATCAGATACTGGTTGATGCGGTGCGTAAAGGCGCATCAGACATCCACTTCGAACCTTATGAAGAAAACTACCGAGTGCGTCTGCGTTGCGATGGCATTCTTGTTGAGGTCCAACAGCCCGCGTCTCATTTAAGCCGTCGGTTATCCGCTCGTTTAAAGATTCTCGCCAAACTTGATATCGCTGAACGTCGCTTACCTCAAGACGGCCGTATTAAGCTGCGTTTGAACGACGAGCTGGCGATCGATATGCGTGTGTCGACTCTACCGACATTGTGGGGAGAAAAGATCGTACTGCGTCTTCTAGACAGCAGCGCAGCCAATTTAGATATCGATAAATTAGGTTACAGCGAGGATCAAAAAGCGCTCTATCTCAATGCCCTAAAACGCCCGCAAGGGATGATCTTAATGACTGGGCCCACAGGCAGTGGCAAAACGGTCTCTCTTTACACTGGACTTCGCATGCTTAACACCTCTGAGCGTAATATCTCAACAGCTGAAGATCCGGTGGAGATCAACCTGTGTGGTATCAATCAGGTACAGGTGACGCCAAAGATCGGTTTTGGGTTTGCCGAAGCACTACGATCGTTCTTGCGACAAGATCCTGATGTAGTGATGGTCGGTGAGATCCGTGATTTAGAAACCGCAGAGATCGCGATCAAAGCGTCGCAAACGGGTCACTTAGTCCTCTCGACACTCCATACTAACTCAGCTTCGGAAACCGTGACTCGGCTCGCCCATATGGGGATAGAACCCTTTAACCTCGCTTCGTCATTGAGCCTGATTATCGCGCAGCGACTGGCAAGGCGGCTGTGTAACCACTGTAAAGCAGCTGACAACTCGCCGGACATATTTCTACGTCACTCTATTCCTAACAATCAAACACTCTACAAAGCCACCCCACAAGGGTGCAATGAGTGTAATCAGGGCTATTCCGGTCGAGTAGGTATCTACGAAGTAATGCCGTTCACCGACAAACTAAAAAATAGTCTGATCAATAAACCTAACGCGTTAGAGATTGAAGATCTCGCGCGTAGAGAAGGAATGAGAACACTGCAAGAATCCGGTATCGATAAGTTGCTTGAAGGCACCACCAGCTATCAAGAACTGCAACGTGTTCTGTATCTATAATCCATCGGAGCACTCATGAGCACTAAACTGCAGTCACAATTAAAAAACTACCACTGGAAAGGCATAAACAGCTCAGGCAAAAAGGTGTCCGGTCAAACCTTGGCACTCGCCGAATTAGAAGTACGAGAAAAGCTCAAAGAGCAGCATATTCAGATTAAGAAAATCAAAAAGAAAAGCATCTCAGCAGTCACTCGTTTAACACACCGAGTAAAAGCCAAAGACATCACCATTTTGACTCGACAACTTGCGACCATGCTTGCCACTGGCGTGCCTATCGTTCAGGCCATTAAGCTAGTATCAGACAATCACCGTAAAGCTGAAATGAAATCAATTCTATTGCATATCTGTCGAGGTGTCGAAGCGGGAACCCCTATATCAAAAGCGATGCGGACGGCAAGCACTCACTTTGACGACCTGTACACCGATTTGGTCGCTACTGGCGAGCTTTCCGGAAACCTAGCGCAAGTCTTTGAACGCTTGGCAACCTATAGAGAAAAGAGTGAGCAGCTAAAGTCTAAGGTCATAAAAGCACTGATTTACCCCACAATGGTGGTCGCTGTCGCGCTGACTGTCTCTTACTTAATGCTCACCATGGTCATTCCTGAATTTGAATCGATGTTTTCAAGCTTCGGGGCAGACCTCCCTTGGTTTACTCAACAAGTACTCTCCCTTTCACATTGGGTACAGGCTTACAGTCTTTATGCTGCCGTTGGCATAGGGTTAGTCACATTATTTACCTACCAACTGCGTCAACGGTCTTATTCCATTCGTTTATCATTCAGCCGTCTAGGTTTGCGATTCCCTATTCTTGGCGGAGTATTGGCCAAAGCCTCAATCGCCAAATTCAGCCGAACCTTATCAACCAGTTTTAGTTCAGGGATTCCTATTTTAACCAGCCTGAAGACCACAGCCAAAACCGCAGGTAACCTGCATTATGAATCGGCCATCATCGAGGTTCACCGTGAAACTGCCGCTGGCATGCCGATGTATATCGCGATGCGCAATACCGATGCTTTTCCTGAGATGGTTTTACAGATGGTCATGATAGGAGAAGAGTCTGGCAACCTTGATGACATGCTCAATAAAATCGCATCTATTTATGAATTTGAAGTCGACAACACCGTCGATAATTTAGGTAAGATTTTAGAACCTCTTATCATCGTATTTTTAGGCACCGCTATTGGTGGACTGGTTGTCGCGATGTACTTACCGATCTTTAATCTTATGAGTGTGTTAGGATAGCTAAAAGCAACCAAACACCCCTCAAGCAGAGAACCACTGCTTGTATTGATTAAGTGGTAAAGGACACTATGGAAGTATTTCACTACTATCCTTGGCTATTCCCCGTATTAGCTTTCATTTTTAGCCTTCTTATTGGCAGTTTCCTCAACGTAGTCATACACCGTTTACCGATTATGATGGAACGAGAGTGGCAACAAGAGTGCTCGGAGTATTTCTCTCAATATAAAATTCCAGCGCCAGAGGGGAAGTTCAATCTCAGTATCCCTCGTTCGGCTTGCCCGAAATGTAAAACCCAATTAAGAATCGTCGACAATGTTCCAGTATTAAGCTGGTTGTTCTTGAAAGGTAAGTGTCATAGCTGTGCTAACCCAATCAGTGCTCGCTATCCATTGGTCGAACTGCTGACTGCAATACTATGCACCGTAGTGGCTAGCCACTTTGGTTTCAGTTACTACGCCATTGCTTTGATTTTTTTCACCTTTGCATTGATTGCCGCAACCTTTATCGACCTAGATACCATGCTGTTACCTGATCAAATCACCTTACCTTTGGTTTGGTCTGGTATCGCTTTGGCACTGTTTAACATCAGTCCTGTATCGCTTCAAGATTCCGTCGTTGGCGCAATGGCTGGCTATCTAGCTTTGTGGTCTGTTTATTGGTTGTTCAAGCTGTTAACAGGCAAAGAAGGCATGGGTTACGGTGATTTCAAGTTACTAGCTGCGCTTGGCGCCTGGCTTGGTTGGCAACACCTCCCAATGATCATTCTTCTATCCTCACTTGTCGGCTTAGTTTTCGGCTTGATTCAACTTCGCTTGAAACAACAAGGCATAGATAAAGCCTTTCCCTTTGGACCTTACCTTGCAATTGCGGGTTGGGTGAGTTTGATGTGGGGCAACGACATCATGGGCTGGTATTTCACTTCTGTACTAGGGGTTTAATCATGGCAATCATTATCGGATTAAGCGGTGGGATCGCCAGTGGTAAAACGACGGTAGCTAATCTCTTCAGCGAACATTTTCACATTGATATTGTCGATGCTGATATCGTGGCACGTGAAGTGGTGGCGTTGGGCAGTGAAGGTCTAAAACAGATTGCGACTCATTTTGGTGAAGAGGTATTGCTCGAAGATGGAGCGCTAAACCGAGCTAAACTGCGCGAAGTGATCTTTTCTGATCCCACAGAGAAACAATGGCTCAATGAACTGCTTCACCCTATGATCCGCGACAAAATTGACAGTGACCTGTCTAAAATCACATCCCCATATGGTTTATTAGTCGCACCGCTATTGGTTGAAAACCAAATGCAAGGCATGACCGATCGCGTATTAATCGTTGATGTGCCGGTAGAAGTGCAAATAGAACGTACGATGAGTCGCGATAATGTTTCTAGGGAACAAGTTAAATCAATTTTAAAATCACAGGCATCAAGAGAACAGCGCTTAGCAGTTGCAGATGACGTGATTAAAAACCATACTAAAAACCAAGAACTTTTGCCTCAAATCACAGATTTACATCAAAAGTATCTGGCAATCAGTGCAGTAGATGGGTCAGAATAGAACAATGTTGAATGAAGGTTTGCTCGATGATCACCCATAAATTTGAACATCCTCTAAATGAGAAAACACGCATCTACTTAAGAGTTGAATCACTCTTGAGGCAGTTACACTTGTCTTCTGCATTTTCCGATGCTCAACAGTATCAACTCTTTTTCCGTTCTATCTTTGATCTGATTGAAATATTCGAACAGATACAACTTAAGAGCGAACTCGCAAAAGATATTGAGAAACAGCGTGTAACCTATAAAAGTTGGTTAGATGTTGAAGGTGTCGATCAAGAGATGCTGACATCATTGCTCAATGATATTAGTCATATCTATCGTGAACTGATGCAGGCGGAACGTTTTGGGCAATCATTAAAAGAGGACCGCTTCCTTAGCGCCATTCGTCAACGCTTTAACTTGCCAGGTGGCTCATGTTGCTTTGATTTACCGGCTCTACATTATTGGCTTCATCTTCCTCTTGATAAGAGAGTTAGAGATGCTGAGACATGGATGGATAGCCTACAGCCTCTGTATGAAGCACTAACACTATGGTTGAAGCTCACCAGAGAGACTGGTCACTTTAAGGATCAGATCGCTCGTACAGGTTTCTTCCAAAGCGATGCTGATGAAGCGAATATCCTTCGCCTTTCAATTCCAATGCAGTACGGTGCCTACCCGATGATCTCGGGACATAAAAACCGTTTCGCTATTAAATTTATGAGCTTTGAAACTGGGCAAGCCTGTACTCAAGATATTGAATTTGAGTTGGCTATCTGCAGCTAATTCATTTCCTTTATTGTTTGGCTTGAGTCCTCACTCGAGCCTAAACTCACTATTATTACACCTTCAAATTAAGAATCACTATGTCGAAGAAAATCACCATCGTTAAATGCCCTCAATGTAACACTGACGTTGAATGGGGCGAACAAAGCCCGCACCGCCCGTTTTGCAGCAAGCAATGTCAGATGATTGATTTCGGGGAATGGGCTGACGAAGAGAACAGCATCGCTGGTGCTCCAGACATGTCGGATAGCGATGGTTGGTCGGAAGACCCACACTAGGCGCGAGTAGCGAGTAGCGAGTAGCGAGTAGCGAGTAAATTTTGAAGGGTTGGCGTTTTACGGCAATCCTTTTTTATTGCCTATAACACGGCACTAATGGGGATTCCCTACTCCTTCCTTCGTCAGTCTAGGGAATGACAGCTCTGGTTGATTCAAAAACTCCCTCAGCGGTTCGACAGCCTATCACGGTATCAAGGCTTGTCATTCGTCATCCTCAGAGTGAGGAACGAGCAAGTTGGGGATCTCTTACCTGTGAGACTCTAAATAGCAGACACAAAAAAGCGGAGCCAAATGGCTCCGCTTTTATCGATAGAATGCAAAAAGAATTACTTCTTAGTAAGCTTCTCTTTAATACGAGCTGACTTACCAGAACGCTCACGTAGGTAGTACAACTTGGCACGACGTACTGCACCACGGCGTTTAACTTCGATGCTATCAACCATTGGAGAGTGAGTTTGGAACGCACGCTCTACGCCTTCACCGTTCGAGATCTTACGAACTGTGAATGCAGAGTGTAGACCACGGTTACGAATAGCGATTACAACGCCTTCGAAAGCCTGTAGACGCTCACGGTCACCTTCTTTTACCTTAACCTTAACTACAACAGTGTCACCTGGTGCGAATTTAGGAAGGTCTGATTTTAGTTGCTCTTCTTCAAGAGCCTTGATGATGTTGCTCATTTGTATAAATTCCTAGAATAAACTGATACTAAATTTAATAGGTTACTGCTTGCTTTTCGTTAAGAGCGTTGCTCTTTAATGAATTCAGCCAGTAATTGTTCCTGTTCGTCAGTCAGAGCTAGGTTTTCCAGGAGTTCTGGTCTTCTTAGCCAAGTTCGGCCCAACGATTGTTTCAATCGCCAGCGACGAATGTCCTTATGGTTTCCAGACTTGAGTACCGATGGCACATCTTTATCGTCTAGCACCTCAGGGCGCGTATAATGGGGACAATCTAGCAAACCATTTGCAAAAGAATCTTCTTCTGCTGATGCGAAATCTCCAAGTACACCCGGAACAAACCGAGAGACTGAATCAATCAACGTCATGGCTGGCAGTTCGCCACCCGTCATCACAAAATCGCCAATCGACCATTCTTCGTCGACTTCAGATTGAATAATGCGCTCATCTACCCCTTCATAGCGACCACAAATAAGAAGCAAGTTCTCGTTTGTTGCCAACTCTTCAACACCTTTCTGGTCGAGTTTACGACCTTGAGGTGAAAGATAGATTACTTTCGTCTTTCCCGGTGCTGCTTGCTTGGCAGTTTGGATAGCATCGCGCAAAGGCTGAACCATCATTAACATGCCAGGACCACCACCGTAAGGTCTATCATCAACAGTGCGATGTTTATCATGAGTGAAATCGCGAGGATTCCATGTCTCAATAGATAAAAGACCTTTTTTAACCGCTTGACCTGTTACTCCAAAATCAGTAACAGAACGGAACATTTCAGGAAACAGGCTAATAATGCCAACCCACATGTGTTCTCTCGCTCTGTAATTTGGAGTTAGAATCCAGGATCCCAGTCAACTTCGATCCGGCGAGCTTCGCGATCAACTTTCTTGATCACTTGCTCTTCAAGGTACGGTACTAACCGTTCCTTTTGGCCAAAAGCATCTTTAAGATTTGCTTTAATTACTAGAACATCGTTCGAACCAGTTTCTAATAGGTCAGTGACCTCACCAAGGTCGTAACCTTTAGTGGTAAAAACTTGCATACCGAACAATTCGCGCCAGTAGAATTCATCTTCTGACAATTCAGGTAACGAAGCAGGGTCAATAGCAATTTCAAAGTTAGTCATCAGTTGCGCGTCTTCACGAACATCTAATCCCGCTAGCTTACATACATAACCTTGGCCATGACGTTTCCAGCTCTCAACTTTGTACTCAACCCACTTACCCTTTTGGTTTAAATACCAAGGGCTGTAATCAAATATGCTTTCAGCATTGTCTGTGTAGGAGAACACTTTAAGCCAGCCACGAATACCATAGGTAGACCCAAGTTTACCCATGACAATTCTATTATTTTGCTCGCTCATCGTTTCTTTACCCTTCATCGACATAAGCTATTTCTCTTTAAAAAAGAATTAAGCCGCTTTTTGAGCGTCTTTAACTAGCTTAGCTACACGATCAGATAGAGATGCGCCTTGACCAACCCAGTGGTTAACACGATCTAGGTCTAGACGTAGACCTTCTTCTTGACCTTGAGCAGTAGGGTTAAAGAAACCTACTTTCTCGATGAAACGGCCAGTTACAGAGTTACGGCTATCCGCAACTACGATTTGATAAAATGGGCGCTTCTTTGCACCGTGACGTGCCAAACGAATGGTTACCATGTCGTCCTCTTTGCTTTCTTAATAAAATAATTAACCCCAAGTATAAGTAAATAGCTTGGGGTCTCGTGCCAAATTAAAGCCCCGGAATTTTACTCTTATTCCGGTGCAATGCAAGGGCTTTAGCTATTTTTTCACCAACATAGCAACCGTTCACTTTCTGTGACACGGCTAACACTATGAAAAGTAACGTAGCTAAAGCTTACATTTGTAGATTATCGACCAAACGGGTTAAAACCACCACCCATTCCGCCCATACCTCCACCGCCGCCCATCATGCCTTGCATGTTGCGCATCATGCCTTTCATTCCACCTTTCTGCATTTTCTTCATCATCTTCTGCATTTGAGTGAACTGTTTAAGCATACGGTTTACATCTTGTACCTGCGTACCAGAACCTGCAGCAATACGCTTTTTACGTGAGCCTTTGATTAGGTCTGGACGCTGACGTTCTTTCATTGTCATAGAGTTGATGATCGCTTCCATTTGCTTGAACATCTTGTCATCAACTTTATCTTTAACGTTGTCTGGTAGCTGAGACATACCTGGAAGCTTATCCATCATGCCCATCATGCCGCCCATGTTTTTCATCTGACCAAGCTGCTCACGGAAGTCTTCAAGGTCAAAGCCTTTCTTCTCTTTGAACTTCTTAGCCAGTTTCTCTGCTTTCTCGGTATCAACGTTTTTCTGTAGGTCTTCAATAAGAGACAGTACGTCGCCCATACCTAAGATACGAGAAGCAACACGATCTGGGTGGAATGGTTCTAGTGCGTCAGTCTTTTCACCAACACCTAAGAATTTAATCGGCTTGCCAGTGATATGACGAACAGACAGTGCAGCACCACCTCGCGCATCACCATCAACTTTCGTCAAGATAACACCGGTTAGTGGTAGCGTATCACCAAAAGCTTTTGCAGTGTTCGCAGCATCTTGACCAGTCATTGCATCAACAACGAACAGAGTCTCTACTGGTTTAATGGCAGTATGAAGCTCTTTGATCTCGCCCATCATCTCTTCATCGATAGCCAAACGACCAGCAGTATCGACAATTAACACGTCGTAGAATTTCTTCTTCGCATGGTCGATTGCAGCGTTTGCAATATCAAGAGGCTTTTGATCAGCTGAAGATGGGAAGAAGTCGACGCCAACATCGCTTGCTAACGTTTCAAGCTGTTTGATTGCCGCTGGACGGTAAACGTCGGCAGACACAACCAAAACTTTCTTCTTGTCACGCTCAGTCAGGAGCTTAGATAGCTTACCTACCGATGTGGTTTTACCCGCACCTTGTAGACCTGCCATTAAAATAACGGCTGGCGGCTGTGCTGCTAGGTCAAGAGCCTCGTTAGACTCACCCATCACAGCTTCAAGCTCAGCTTGAACGATCTTAATGAATTCTTGACCAGGTGTTAGAGATTTAGAAACCTCAACACCCACAGCGCCTTCTTTTACGCGCTTAACAAAATCGCGGACAACGGGCAGTGCAACGTCGGCTTCAAGTAGCGCCATACGTACTTCACGCAGCGTCTCTTTTATATTGTCTTCGGTCAGACGACCTTTACCGCTGATGTTCTTCAGCGTTTTGGATAGACGGTCCGTTAAATTATCAAACATAGTTTTCTCTTCGCTCAAAACTGCGACTATTACTGTGAGTATACATTAGCGCGGATTAGAGTCATACCCGTTGTAGAGCGTTAATCATCCACGCTTGTGATGTGAGACATTATTCACTTGGAATTGAATGAGGTTCACCATAGCCCCAAAGAGCGATGCGAGGTATAATTCGCCAATTAGTAATCATTTAAATGGATACCATGGACAGTCTTATTGCGATCGCAGCGGCCTTTCTTTATACAATGGCGATTTCCACGATCATTCCAGGTCTCGTGCACCAAACAGGAATCCGCGTAAAAACGGTGTTTATCAGCGCATTACTTGCTCTAGCTTTCCATGCTTGGTTGCTTGGCGATTTAATTTTTAATGCCAGTGGCCAAAACCTCAGTATCTTGAACGTTGCTTCATTGATCAGTTTAATCATCTCTTTGGTCATGAGCGGTGCGATGCTCAAAACCCGTTTGTGGTTCATCTTGCCGGTTGTTTATAGCTTCGCTGCTCTAAATCTAATGGCTGCCACTTTTCTTTCAAGCACGTTCATTAAACATCTAGAGAATGATCCAAAGCTGCTACTGCACATCTCTTTGGCTTTGTTCTCATACGCGACGTTGACTATTGGTGCGCTATACGCCCTGCAACTTGCGTGGCTAGATCACAAACTTAAAAAGAAAAAAGCGTTAGTGATAAACCCTAACCTACCTCCTTTAATGATGGTGGAAAGACAGCTTTTCAAGATCATTCTGATCGGTAATGGCTTATTAACAGGTACTTTATTGACTGGCCTTATCTTCGTACAAGATATGTTTGCTCAAGGAAAAGCACACAAGGCTGTATTGTCTTTTATTGCTTGGGTTATCTACTCCATCCTTCTATGGGGTCACTATCAGAAAGGTTGGCGTGGACAAAAAGTCACTTGGTTCGCACTTGCCGGTGCCAGCATGCTCACATTAGCCTACTTCGGTAGCCGCTTCGTTCAGGAAATCATCCTGAATTAGTCTGTAATATGAAGGCAAGGTCTCACACACCTTGCCTTTAAAATATTGAGTCCGTTAGATTCAATTGACATCTCGACCATGTTCGGTCATAAATTAATCAAGATACACAAATAGGAAAAGAATAGTTTTGGACGACATATCAACGGGTATCTTATTTGCGCTACTCGCGTGTCTCATTGTAATTTCTGGTTATTTCTCTGGTTCCGAAACGGGCATGATGTCCTTGAACCGCTACCGTTTAAAGCACTTGGCCAATACGGGTCATAAAGGTGCCAAACGCGTAGAAAAACTTCTGAACCGCCCAGACAGATTGATCGGCCTCATTCTCATCGGCAACAATCTCGTCAACATTCTTGCGTCTGCGATCGCGACTATTCTTGGTATGCGCATCTACGGGGATATCGGCGTTGCGATTGCGACCGGTGTCCTGACTCTCGTGATCCTCGTGTTTGCCGAGGTAACCCCAAAAACCATAGCTTCTCTGTTTCCAGAGCGTGTCTCTTACGCCAGTAGTATCCTTTTGATGATACTGATGAAGGTATTGTCACCATTGGTGATATTGGTGAACTTCATTACCAACGGTTTTATTCGTATCTTAGGCGTCAAAGCCCGCCATGATGCGACCGACCACTTAAGCTCTGAAGAGCTGAGAACCGTGGTAAATGAAGCGGGAAGCCTGATACCTCAGCGCCACCAAGATATGTTGGTGTCTATTTTAGATTTAGAACACGTAACCGTGAACGACATCATGGTGCCTCGAAATGAAATCACTGGCATCGACATCAATGATGATTGGAAATCTATCGTTCGCCAATTAACTCACTCGCCTCATGGTCGTATTGTGTTATATCGTGACCAGATAGATGAAGTGGTTGGCATGCTTAGGTTACGAGAAGCTTACCGCTTGATGCTTGAAAAGAACGAATTCAATAAAGAGACACTGCTGCGTGCTGCGGATGAGATCTACTTTATTCCTGAAGCGACACCACTCAACATTCAGCTGCTTAAATTTCAGCGCAATAAACAGCGCATCGGTTTGATTGTGGATGAGTATGGCGATATCAACGGCTTGGTTACCCTTGAAGATATTCTAGAAGAAATCGTTGGTGAGTTTACGACCTCAATTGCACCAAGCTTATCTGAAGAGATCACACCGCAAAGCGATGGCAGCTTCTTGATTGAAGGCAGCGCCAATATCCGTGACATAAACAAAGGCTTGCAGTGGACACTACCTACAAACGGCCCAAGAACACTTAATGGTTTAATACTGGAACACCTTGAAGACATTCCAGAAAGTCACCTGAGTGTTCAGGTTGCGAGTCATCCAATGGAAATTGTTGAACTCGAAGAGAACCGTATCAAGCTCGTTCGCGTGTTCCCGCAGATCGTTAACGGATAAAAGTGGTTTGCTGGACTGGGATAACTAAGTGAGTAATCACAAGCTCACATGCGATAACTGCCTAGCTCTAAAATATGTCTCGTCCTAAAATACGTTGACGAAAAAGGCCCGGTTCATTGAACCGGGCCTTTTAGTATCTAACTCGCTCTGTCTCTAGAGTGAAATGTATCTAGAGTGGAGCGTATTCAAGGTGAACTAACAATGACTAGTCGATCTTAAGCTCTTGCAGCATCGACTCTGGCAATGCCAGTTCATCATTTTTGTTTACAGAGATACCGGCAGAGATGATCGCATTAGCGATATCTTTAGCTTCATCCAAAGAGTGCATTGCCGCAGTACCACATTGGTACTCGTTCAGCTCAGGGATCTTATTTTGATTC
This sequence comes from Vibrio tasmaniensis 1F-187, assembly GCF_000272405.2. Taxonomy (GTDB): domain Bacteria; phylum Pseudomonadota; class Gammaproteobacteria; order Enterobacterales; family Vibrionaceae; genus Vibrio; species Vibrio tasmaniensis_A. The sequence goes on along the minus strand of NZ_AJZM02000207.1, from coordinate 6,656 downwards.
TCAACTTTCAGCACATCTTGCATTGCAGCCAACCAACCGTCTGCCACTTGCTGCTCTGAAGGCGTACCAATTAGGCTCATGTAGAAACCAGTACGACAGCCCATTGGTGAAATATCGATGATCTCTACATCTGAACCGTTCAATTGATTGCGCATAAATCCTGCGTATAGGTGCTCTAGAGTATGGATACCTTTCTCAGATAGAATGTCTTTGTTTGGCGCAGTAAAACGCAGGTCAAACACAGTGATGGTATCCCCTTTTGGGGTTTGCATTGTTTTAGCAACACGAACTGCAGGTGCGTTCATGCGCGTGTGATCAACAGTAAAACTATCTAATAAAGGCATTGCTATTCTCCATGACGATTGGCTTTAAAAAAACCAACTTCGATTGTCTTCTAGTTCTTTTCGGCACTGTTTAAGTTGCCATCCATAATCTTTTGCTTGCTGTTCGACTTTGCGAGCCACCTTAATCAACGATGGTTTGCTATTGTATGACTTACGCTTATAACCACCACGACCTTCATGATAAGCCAGGTATTGGTTATACGGGTCCCATAGTGAGATACCAAGCTGACGACGCGTCTCGCTGGTGTACCAACCGATGAACATCAATGCATCATCAAAATTGGTTCTTGAGCCACCGTTATTGGTCGCCTTTTGGAAATCTTCCCAAGCAGGGTCTTGAGCTTGTGCATAACCGTAAGCACTACTCACGCGTCCCCACGGAATAAAGCCAAGAATGTAATCTTTAGGCGGGCGCGCATCATGACGATAGCTACTCTCTTGTTTCACAAAAGCCATCGCTACGTTGATCGGCGTGCCCCACTCTTCTTGCATATCGAGAGCATCTTCATACCACGACGGGTGTTCTCTGAAGATGCTACACAAGTTATCTTGCTGCTTTGGCGGTGGCGTTGCACATCCAACCAATAGGCTAGAGACAATACCAACAGTCACTACTGGCAACCATTTTCCACTTACGCGTTTAGGCTGGCCTAATAAGGCTTGCTTCCTTTCCACCAAAGTCTCGCTATGCTTTTAAATACGAAAAATAATCCGTTAAGAAGCTGTCAAAATCTTGAGTGCTTGCTTCTTCACTTTGTTGCTGAGCAATCACAGAGCGTTGAACTTCCGCTTCCATCAACTCAGCTGAGTAAACTTTATATTGGTGTGCTTTGTGTTGCTGAGCGTACGTTTTTCCTAACGCACAGCCCACTTTACCCAAGCCACCTAATTTTTTGGTCTCTTCTAGCAACTGGCCAGAAATGGTCAGCTCTGGGTTATCAATCCAAGTTTCAAGCGTATCGCACGTTTCTTGGTATGCACGGCCACCTTGCTCAGCATCCATCAACTCAGCGATAACACGAAGATCTTTGAATACGCGTTTAGCCCAATCTTGCAGAGACAGTCTCTCGCCATCACAACCAATCTTGAGTTCTAAACCAACCTGACGACCTTCTAAGATCACCTTGTTCCAGTTATCGCGCCAGCATTCAAGTTCGCAGTTATCCATCTCAGCAGAGTCAGATAGAACACTCCAAGTTAAGAATAGATCGAGGAAGCGAACTTGTTGCTCATTGATACCAATTGAGCTGAATGGGTTTACGTCCAAAGAACGAACCTCGATGTACTCAACACCAGCACGAGCCAGCGCTTCCGATGGTTTTTCACCACTTTTCGCCACGCGCTTAGGGCGAATTGGCGCATAAAGCTCGTTCTCGATTTGAAGAACGTTACTATTCAATTGACGGTATTCACCATCAACCTTAGTGCCTATCTCAGCAAACTCTTCTGATGGCGTGCGAATCGCTTGGTTCAAACCTTCAAGGTACTGGTCTAGGCTGTTGAAGCCAATCTTTAATACGCTTTGAGCACTATTGGTGTAGCCAAGATCACTCAGGCGAAGTGCCGTTGCTTTTGGCAGATACAGTGTCTCGCCAACCTTCTCAAAAGGTAGCTTTGTCTCTCTTCCTTTGATGAAAGAAGGACATAGTGCAGGTGAAGCACCGAAGAAATATGGGATTAACCAACCAAAACGGTAATAATTACGAATCAAACCAAAGTACGCATCTGACTTAGCTTCACAACGCGCTTCTTCTGTTTGCTCTCCAAACAGGCTATCCCAAAAACTTTCTGGGAAAGAGAAGTTGAAGTGAACACCAGAAATAATCTGCATCAGGCTACCGTAACGGCGCTTTAGGCCTTCACGATATAGCGTCTTCATTTTGCCGTTGTTAGAGGTGCCGTATTGCGCTAGCTGAATGTAATCTTCACTGCCTACGTAACAAGGCATAGAAAGCGGCCACATCTTTTCGCCATCTAACTTGGTTTGTGTGAAGTGATGGATATCAGACAACTGATTCAAAAGAGTCGGAACGTCGTTAGAAACAGGCGTAATAAACTCCAGTAGCGACTCGGAAAAATCGGTCGTTACCCATCCGTTCATCAACGCAGATCCCAAAGCCTTTGGGTGCGGCCCAGTAGCAAGATGCCCCTCTTCCGTGTAGCGTAACGTTTCCCTTTCAACACCACGACCAAATTGAGAGAAGGTCTTAGGGTTGGTTGCAACTTGCTTTAGTCGCGCAGCAAAATCAGTCAAAATTCAGTTCACTTATCTTATATCGTTCTGATTAGAACTATCATAAATTAGGTTGGAGGAGAAAAATAGAGTCTTTTCCCTCCCCCTTTAATGTGTACTCTAACGAATGATTTCAAGCTCTTCTATTGGAATATCTAACTTTTCTAGTTGAGGACGAAGCGAAGTCGCGTCGCCAACAACAATTATTTGATAATCATTCGGGTCAAACCATTTCTTCGATAGCTCGTTTAAGGTCTCTTTTGAAACCGTTTCAACTATCTGATTACGCTGTTGTAGGTAATATTCATCAAGGCTCAATGCAACAATATTACTCAACAATCCAGCCTTTTGACTTGGCGTTTCGTATTTAAGCGCATCTTGTTGACCGACGGCAAGGCGCATAAATTTCACCTCTTCGTCAGTTAATCCACTCTGACTAAATTCATTTAGCTCGGCGATAAACTCTTGAATCGATGGAACCGTCGCATTGGCTCTCACTTGAGCACTAAATACTACCGCACCAGTTTCACGAGTACTCGCGAAGTAACCGCTCGCACCGTAAGTGTAGGCTTTGTCCTCACGTAGATTCTGGTTGATACGGCTATTGAAGTTACCGGCTAAGTTAAAGTTGGCTAGCTGGCTCAAATACAACTCACCAGTCGCGTCGAAAGGTAAACCTTTACGCACTAAACGAACAATACTTTGCGGTGCACCCGGTTTATCAACTAAATACAGGTGCTGTCCTGAAAGCTCTTTGATGATCTGAGGACGCGTTAGTGGTGCCGCATCGCCTTGCCACTGTTCAAAGAATTGTAGCTGTTTCCCTATCTCTTTCTTCGATATGTCTCCCACAACAACAATATTGGCACCTTCCGGTGTGTAGTGTTGTGCATAGAATTTTTTCACATCATCTAAGGTTAGATCCGATAGAGACGCCTTGGTGCCATCGCTTGCTCGAGCAAAAATACTGTCACCAAATAGCACTTCACGGGTTGCTTGAGAAGCCATCCAGCTTGGTTGTTGATGCTGATAGACAACACCTTCAAGCATCTGCTTCTTAACACGTTCAAAGTCTTGCTCATCAAACTTAGGCTCAAACAGAACCTCTTGTACGATCGCTAAGGTTTGAGGCAGGTTTTTCTCTAGCGTTGAAACCGAGATATCCGTGGTATAACTGCCTGCGCCAATGCTAACGCTACTGCCAAGCTTATCTAAGGTCGCCTGTAGTTCTTCAACCGTTCGTTTAGTCGACCCCTCTTCCATCATCGAAGCCGTTAGGTTCGCTAAGCCTTCTTGACCTTTACGAACATAGCGTTCGCCTGCAGGCAGTTGAATTTGCAGCTGTACTGTCGGCGTTTCACTGGTCACGGTACCAATCAAGTCAGTGCCGTTCGCAAAGTGCATGCGGTACAACTCAGGCATGGTCGCTTCAACACCAAAGTTCACTTCTGGCATCACGCTGCGATCAAATGTGTTTGGCGCCTTTCTGAAATCCAGTTGGTCTTCCGTCACCTTGCTGTATTCAGGAAGGGTACGTGCAGGTGTGGTAAAGGTAGCCTCACGAACCGCTAAGTCGAGTTTTTTCTTAGGAACCACACTCAACGTAACCTTGTGCTTGCCTTCGATGAAATCTTGGTATGCCTTGCTTACGCTTTCTGGAGTAACCGCTCGAATTTGATCGAGTTGCGATTCAATGCGATCCGGCTGACCATAGAAGGTTTGGTTAGACGCAAGCTGTGAAACCTTACCTTTAACACTTTGTAGTGCAAAAACTGCATCCGCTTCTGCCATACCAGTGATCTGATCTAAACGCTCTTGTTCAACGCCCTCTTTCGAGAATTGATCTAAGGTATCCATCAGCTCTTTGTTTAGAACCGTCAAATCGCCTTTTTCACCTGAATTACCCATCGCATACACATACATGGTACATGCAAGCTCAGCACAATCATGGAAAGATCCTGCGCTCACCGCTTTTTGCGTTTTTACGAGGTTTTGATACAAGTAACTGTTGGTGCCAGAACCTAACACATTGGACAGTGCATTCAATGAAGCCTGCGTCTCTTCACCACGATACGTTGTTGGCCAACCAACAAGCACCATCGGCTGACGAATATTATCTTTTAAGGTGATGTACTTGTCTTCAGTCAGCACTGCAGGTTGCTTCTCTGCCGCCTTAACTTCAGGTCCTTGAGGGATAGGGCCAAAGTACTTGTTAACCCACTCTAGCGTGTCATCAACGTCGATATCACCACCGATCGTTAACACGGCATTGTTTGGGCCATACCAACGTAAGAAAAATGCCTTAAGGTCATTCACATCAACACGATCTAAGTCTTCAACATAACCGATTGGTTGCCACGAGTAAGGGTGACCTTCTGGATACAGTGCTTCTCCCATGCGCTCCCACATCAAACCGTAAGGGCGGTTTTCATAGCTTTGCGCTCGCTCATTCTTAACCGTGCCTCTTTGCACCTCAAATTTCTTTTGAGAAACCGCATCTAACAAGAAACCCATTCTGTCCGATTCTAACCACAACATTTTTTCGAGTTGGTTAGAAGGAACGGTTTCAAAGTAATTAGTGCGGTCACGGTTGGTGGTGCCATTTAACGAACCACCCGCTTCGGTGATGATCTTAAAGTGCTGTTGATCACCGACGTTCTCTGAGCCTTGGAACATCATGTGTTCAAAGAAGTGAGCAAAGCCTGATTTGCCAATCTGTTCACGCGCAGAACCCACATGATAGGTCACATCAACATGAACAAGTGGATCAGAATCATCAGGAGAAAGAATAACGGTCAAGCCGTTTTCAAGCTGATACTTCGCATAAGGAATCACGACTTTATCTTTAGAAGGCTTAACCTCTTCTAACAGAGTGACGCCTTCCGGTAACGAGGAAAAGAAGGGTGTTGAGCTAGGTACATTGTAAGAACAGCCAGCAATGGCGATAAGAGAAAATGTACCAAGTAAAACCTTTTTCATAGGTTCTCCTTAGAAAAAACCGAAGTAGATAGCAGCAAGTAAGCTGTAGCGAGCGGCTTTGCCAATCGCTATCAAAATAACGCTAGGGATAAATTTCATTCTCAGCCAACCGGCAGCCAGACACAAAGGATCACCAATGATGGGTAACCAACTGAATAACAGTGTCCAGTAACCATAACGGCTCAGCCAAGCCATAGCCTTATGACCATGCTTTTCAGATTGAGTTCGATTAGGCAACCATAAACCAATCCAATAGTTGGTCAGGCCCCCCAAAGTATTACCGAGTGTCGCCAGAAGAATGATCGATGATGTTGAGAACTGCTCTAAGCTCAAGGCTGCCACAAGGCTCGCTTCTGATCCCCCGGGCAATAATGTGGCACTCAAAAAGCCACTAATAAAGAGTACCCACAGCGCCGAGTCAGAGAACCACAGCGCTATGTTTTCAAACAGAGAATTAAAAAACTCTAGCACTGCCTATCAACCTTCTTGCATTTTAAGTAGTACCTTGCCTCTGGTATGTCCAGTTTCAACCTGTAGATGAGCAGACTGCGCTTCGTCTAACTGGTAGATACCTTGAATTTCTGTTTTGAGCAATCCGACACTGACCATGTACAGCATAGTGTCCATTTGCTCTGGGTTTGGCTCAACCAGCATGCCTGATGCAGTAAAGCCTAATAATGTTGCTTTTTCGCAGATCAATTCTGCAGATAAAGTTGGGACTGTCACCACTCTTGCGCCATCTTTTAGACACTTCAATGCATCGAGAGCGGTATCGCCACCGACCAAATCAATCAGCACATCAACATCAGAGACTCTTTCCGATGCCGGCGCAAACTTATAGTTAATCGCATGAGCGCCTAGCGTTGCTAAGTAATCAAGATTCGCTTCGCTACAAGTTGTATAAACCTCGGCTTTCACTGCCACGGCGATTTGAACCGCTAGATGACCAACGCCGCCAGCACCCGCTAAGATAAGTACGCGATCGCCCTCTTTCACTTCAGCTTTGTTGAGCGCTTGGGCTGCTGTTTGACTGGCTAACGGTAATGCTGCGGCCGCTTCTAGAGTCACCGAATCAGCCTGCCACCGAGTAACCAAGAAAT
>NZ_AJZM02000206.1 GCF_000272405.2 Vibrio tasmaniensis 1F-187 | reverse complement strand
TTCGGCTGGGTTTTTTATTGCCTGCTATTTGGCTAGGGTGAATTTGGAAAAAGTGCAATGTTGGTTGATAGAAGAAAAAGCGAGATCCTCTATCACGTTCGTTCCTCACAGTAGGGAATGACCGAGTCGGGAAATGATGATCTACTTCGCGTTTTTTTTAACATTGAAAATAATACGAAAAAAAATGCATTTTTTATTAAAGCTTCTAGTTAAGGGGCCGTTAAAGGGATTGAGAGAAATGATATGTACCAATGTAAGGTGAGAGAGACACTGGTATATAAAACAAAATAACATGTGTTTTTGTGAGGTGAGAGTCACATAAGTGCATGAAAAAATGCCTAAAGGAGATCAACTATGGCGATTAATGTAAGCACAAATGTGTCTGCAATGACGGCTCAGCGCTACCTAAATAGTGCGGCTGAAGGTACTCAAAAATCAATGGAGCGTTTGTCTTCTGGCTATAAAATCAATAGCGCAAAAGATGATGCTGCAGGCCTACAAATCTCTAACCGCTTAACGTCGCAAAGTCGTGGCCTAGATATGGCTGTAAAAAACGCGAACGATGGTATCTCTATTGCACAGACAGCTGAAGGTGCAATGAATGAGTCAACCAATATCCTGCAACGAATGCGTGACCTTTCTCTTCAATCTTCAAATGGTTCAAACACGAAATCTGAACGTGTTGCAATTCAAGAAGAAGTCTCTGCTCTAAACACTGAGCTTAACCGTATCGCTGAAACGACCTCTTTTGGTGGTAATAAGCTTTTGAACGGAACTTTCGGTAGTCAATCTTTCCAAATTGGTGCAGATTCTGGTGAAGCAGTAATGCTGACAATGAATAATATGCGTACCGATACTGAAGCGATGGGCGGTAAGAGTTATAGCGTTGCTGAGGGGAAAGATACGTCTTGGCGCGTAGGTGAAGATTCTGTCCTAACGATGAAGTACCAAGATCAGTTTGGTGACGTTCAAGATCTGTCGATTACTGCGAAAAAAGGTAATGACATGGAAGAACTTGCCACTTACCTAAACGGTCAAAGCCCGGATGTTCAAGCTTCGGTAGGTGAAGGCGGTAAATTGCAACTCTTCGCTTCAAGCCAAAAAGTTGATGGTAATGTTGAGTTTGGCGGCTCTCTTGCTGAAGAGCTAGGTCTTGGCTCTGGTAAAGATGCAGAAGGTAAAGAGATTCCTGGCAGCAGCAAGGCTATTGTAACGGATGTTACTGTTAACGACATTGATGTAACTTCTGTTGCAGGTTCAAACAACGCTGTATCTATTATTGACGGTGCCTTAAAGGCAGTAGACAGTAATCGTGCCTCTCTTGGTGCATTCCAAAACCGTTTTGACCACGCAATCAGCAACTTAGAAAATATTAACGAAAACGTTAATGCGTCTAAGAGCCGAATCAAAGATACTGATTACGCAAAAGAAACAACGGCAATGACGAAGTCTCAAATCTTACAACAAGCGAGTACTTCTATTTTAGCTCAAGCAAAACAATCACCATCAGCAGCTTTAAGCTTATTGGGCTAAACTTACTTCAGTAAGTAACGGTAAACTCTACTGTAGGTGGAGTTTTACTGTTAGGCTCATAAAGTTGGGAGGGAGAGTGTTATGGAAATATTATCTAACGCATCGAACATCCAGCCTTATGGCTCACCTAATGGCATTAAATTTGCAAGCGATAAAGGTAGTAGTGCGTCGAGTACTTTACAACCGAAAGAAACAACATCTTATGACAAGGTAGAAAAATCGAAAGAGATGGCTACCGAAGCGGCGATTAAATTAGCTCAACATAGACAAGAGTTAAATGATGCGGAGCGAGTCAAAATGGTGGAGAAGGTAAACGAATTTATATCTTCTCTCAACAAGGGTGTTGCTTTTAAGGTTGATGAAGAGACTGGGAGAGATGTGGTTACCATTTATGAGACCACAACGGGCGATATTATTCGCCAAATTCCCGATGAAGAAATGCTCGAAATTCTAAGGCGCCTAGCAGCCCAAACCTCGAATAGTGGAATATTGGAGGCTAAGGTTTAAGTCGTATTATTGAGGTGGTTTAATGAGTTTTGGCCCAATGGGGATTTCGTCTGGCATGGATATCAATTCCATGGTCAGCAAAATTGTTGATTCGGAGCGTGTGCCTAAACAGCAACAAATCAACAATGAACGAACGCGAATCGACACCAGCATTAGTGCCTATGGAAGACTCAGAGAGTCCCTTGATTCGATGAAAAATCTGATGACAAGCTTTCGCCAGGATAAAGCTTTTGCTGTACGAACAGTAGAAAGCTCTGATGAAGGTCTTGTCTCTGCAACCGCGACTACCGAAGCGATCGCTGGCAAATATGCTATCGATGTGTTGCAGCTTGCCCAGAGCCATAAAGTGGCTTCTGATGTACTATCAGAGGACATGAAATTTGGCCCTGGTAAGCTGCAGGTTTCGCTTGGTAAAGAGAGCTTCGAGACACAAGTTAGTGCTAACTCAAAACTGCGTGATGTTGTTAGAGCAATTAACAGTGCCGGGGATAATCCGGGTGTTCGAGCTTCTATTATTAATGATAAAGAAGGACCACGGTTAGTCCTCGCTTCAAATATGTCTGGTGAAGACAATCAAATAAAACTCCACGTTGACTCTGAAGATAACAACCCTCTAAAAAAATTAGAATATAAAACCCTATCGGAAAGACTGAAAGCCTTAGAAGATGCTCGCTCAGTAGCGCAAGGCGTCTTGGCTGATGCTCCTCCCAAATTGGATGCCGACGGTAACCCTATTCCAGACGGCTTCGCTGTTCCTCTGCGAGACGCTAACGGAAACACTATATTTGATGTAAACGGTAATCCTATTTATGAAAGAAAATCGGAACCCGTCGTTGAACCCGAAGATCCTTTCGCTGAGTTTGACCGTGACAATTTAACTTATGGTCAAGCTGCGGCAATGGCTGGTCAGAAGGCGCTAGATGCGGCAGCTTTAGCGGCTTCAGGGATGCCAGAAGATACAATCCCTGGGTGGAACAATACCGCTTCAGGTACATTACTCGATTCTTTTTTTAGGCCTGAACTTGAGCTTGACGAAAAAGCCATAGAGAAAGCCGCTGATATTCCAGGGTGGTCAAATACTGCCGCTGGTACGTTGACGGATTCTTATGTTACTCCCAAAGAAGCGCAGCAGAAACTCGATGCCGAGAAAGCCAGAATAGAAAGTAAATTGGTTGATGAACGTTCTGAGTTAGCGAAGAGAGTTGAAAGGGGTGAACTAACCCCACTACAGGCTCAGCAATTAGAGAGAGCTAAATTATCTCCAGCAGAGCGAGCACACTTAGAGAAGGTTGATAAAGCTCAAGCTGACCTTGCGGTAGCTCAACAGTCTTTTGACCAATACAGCGGTATGACTGAAGTGCAAGCAGGACAAAATTCTATGGTTGTTCTAGACGGCATTGCTCAGCTCTCTAGCAATAACAATGTGATTGAAGATGCCGTTGAAGGTATTGATATTACGGTTAAAGGTAAAACCCCTAAAGATAAGCCGCCAGCAGAGATTGGTGTTGAGTACGACCGTAATCGTGTTCGTGAAGATATTGAAGCTTTTGTTAACTCTTATAATCAGTTTTACCAAGTATCTAAAGACTTAGCGGGTGTCGATCCACTGACTGGTCAAAAAGGCCCTCTCTCTGGCGACAGTACAGTACGCAGTGCAGATTCACGATTGAAAGGTGTGTTCTCATCAAGTATTGAAGACGCGCCAGACAATCTAAAGTCTTTGACTGAATTTGGCATCACCACCACAAGACAAGGCTCGCTAGAAATCAATTACGATATGCTTGACCGTCAACTCAACAATCACTTTGATAAGTTGGGTGAGTTCTTTGGTGGTAACAATGGCTTCGCTAAAAAAGTCGAAGATGCGATTCAAGGGATCACGGGTGTTACCGGTTCTATCCGTACGAGAGAGAAGAGCTTGGTCGAACAAAACTATCGGTTGGTTGATGACCAAGTCGCACTCGATCGCCGTATGGATAGCCTGCAGAATCGCACGCACTCCAAGTTCACTGCTATGCAGGATGCGACCAGCAAGATGCAATCTCAGTTAGGCAGCATGATGAGTGCAATGGGCTAATAGATGAGCAAACTGCTTCAAGAGCTTTGTGAGCTCGATCAATTAATTATGTCTAAGCTCGAATTTAGTGAAATTAATGCTGAAGAAATCGTGCATCTTGTCGATAACAGAGAACAGTTATTGCAAAACGTGCTTCAATTAATCGATTCATATCCCGACGTTAAGCAAAGCTCCGAGTGGTTTGAAGCCATTTCGAGAACAAGACAATTGGTCGAACTGATGCAGTCTGAGACTGGTCTAGTAGGTAAAAACTTACATAAATACCGACATGCTGCCAAATCAGTTCAACAATACAAAAAGTTTTTATAGAAGAGGTTTACTATGCGCGGTTCTTTACAGGCATATAAAAAGGTATCAGTGGATAGCCAGCTTACAGCTGCCTCACCGCATAAAATTGTTCAGATGCTAATGGCTGGTGCTATCGAGCGCTTAATTCAAGGTAAAGCGGCAATGCAAGCGGGCAACATCCCGGTGAAAGGTGAGCGACTGAGTAAGGCTCTAGATATCATTATTAGCCTACGTAGTTGCCTATCAATGTCTGATGGTGGCGACATTGCGAAAAATCTAGATCAACTTTATGAGTTTATGATCACGCAAATTTCTGCTGCAAATCACAAAAATGATCCTCAGCCAATTGATGATGTTATCGATATTATCCGCGAAATTAAGAGCGCTTGGGACCAAATTCCGAATGAATATCACAATTTAACGTCTGCGGATGTTGGTATTTAAAGAAACATCCCAGTTTAAACCAATCGCATATCTCTGAATTGCTTGGTTGCCTTATTTTTATAATCAAATAAAATAGAAGCCATTAGATAGCCTAATGGCTTTTTTCGTTGCTGGTTTCCTAGATTTGTCCACGTAGATCATAATCATTGATATTTTCTCTGTTTTGTCTCTTACGTCGCTTACCAATTTCCGCATCGCACCAAAATAAAGGCAATAATTCCTACTTATGCAAGGTTTGGCAAAACTGCTTGTCGTCGATGATAACGCTCAAAATCGTCACAATTTAAGCACAATATTAGAGTTTGTAGGAGAGAGCTGCGAAGTAATCAGCTCTGAACAAGCCCACAAAGTTGACTGGTCCCTACAGTGGGCCGGTTGCATCATTGGTTCAATTAAAGCCAAAGGCTTCGCATTACTGAATGAAAAGCTTGTTCATGTTAATCACATCCCTTTACTGGTGATTGGCAAAAACGATTACCCGGTTGACGAACTTACTAACTTTGTTGGTGAACTCGAACTTCCTCTTAACTACCCGCAATTAAGTGATGCACTAAGACACTGTAAAGACTTCTTAGGCCGTAAAGGCGTTCAAATTGTACCTTCAGCGCGTAAGAATACGCTTTTTCGTAGTCTAGTTGGGCAGAGTGTTGGTATCCAAGAAGTTCGTCACTTGATTGAACAAGTCTCTTCTACTGAAGCAAACGTACTGATTCTTGGTGAGTCAGGCACGGGCAAAGAAGTTGTAGCACGTAATGTACACTATCATTCTAAACGTCGTTCAGGACCTTTCGTTCCCGTAAACTGTGGCGCTATACCGCCAGATTTGCTCGAAAGTGAACTGTTTGGTCATGAGAAGGGCGCGTTTACTGGTGCAATTACCGCACGTAAAGGCCGTTTTGAGTTGGCTGAAGGTGGTACACTGTTTCTTGATGAAATTGGTGATATGCCAATGGCGATGCAAGTTAAGTTGCTTCGCGTTTTACAAGAACGCAGTTTTGAACGTGTAGGTGGCAATAGTACCATTCAAGCTGATGTTCGAGTGATTGCGGCAACACACCGCAATCTTGAAAACATGATCGAAGATGATTTGTTCCGTGAAGATCTTTACTATCGCTTGAACGTTTTCCCAATTGAAATGCCATCGCTTCAGGAGCGAAAAGAAGATGTTCCCCTATTGCTTCAGGAGTTGATGACCAGAATGGAAGCTGAAGGTGGCATGCCAATCTGTTTTACTCCCCGTGCAATCAACTCTTTGATGGAGCATTGCTGGCCGGGCAACGTACGTGAGTTAGCTAATTTAGTTGAGCGAATGGTTATTTTATATCCAAATAGCTTGGTTGATGTGAATCATCTACCAACTAAATATAGATACAGTGATATCCCAGAGTTTCAGCCAGAGTTTAATAATTTTGTATCAGAGGAAGAGCAAGAGCGAGATGCTCTTTCTGACTTGTTCTCAGAAGACTTCAGTTTTGAGCAGCACGATGAGCTTGCTGACAATGCGAACGCACCTCAAGATTTACCCGCTGAAGGGGTTAACTTGAAAGAACTGCTCGCTGACATGGAAGTGAATATGATCAATCAAGCGTTGGAGGCTCAGGGCGGTATTGTTGCTCGCGCTGCTGACATGCTTGGAATGCGCAGAACCACTCTGGTCGAAAAAATGCGTAAATATAACTTGCAGCGTTAGTGCCTATTTTCGATGAAAACGAAAACTAGTACACACTTTAGCATTTTAGCATTTTAGCATTTTAGCTTTTTTGGCAACTTTAGCTAAACGAACAGATAAACCATAGTCGAGTTGTTGCTTGCTTAACTATTTGATAAATATAGCAAATAGCCTGACTTGTGTTGTACATGTCAGGCTGTTTTAGTATTTGAGGCAAATTTTTGACATGCACCTATCTAACGAACCAGAAAATCAATCACACCTAGATTCTGTTGAGCAACAGGTTGAGCGCTATAAGCAAGTGCTCGATGTTATGCCTGCGGGGGTTATCTTGTTAGATACGCATGGTGAAGTGAGAGAAGCGAATCCTGAAGCACACCGTATTCTCGGGGTTGAGCTGGTTGGCGAGAAATGGTTTTCGGTAATACAAAATGCCTTTGAACCAAGGGACGATGATGGGCATGAGATCTCATTGAAGAATGGGCGAAAAGTGCGCTTAGCGATTTCAGCCTCGACTACAGGTCAGCTTATTTTGATTACAGACCTGACAGAAACTCGCCTACTTCAGTCTCGTGTGAGCGATCTTCAGCGCTTATCTTCACTTGGTAGAATGGTCGCTTCGCTTGCCCATCAGGTTCGCACGCCGCTTTCTAGTGCGATGCTGTATGCATCAAACCTTGCCGCGCCAAATTTGCCGCCGGCAACAAAAACGCGTTTTCAATCTAAGCTGATGGATAGGTTGCATGATCTAGAGAAACAAGTGAATGACATGCTGTTGTTTGCCAAAGGTGGCGACAACAAGGTGGTTAAGCCATTCACCATCGCGGAACTCATCATTGAGTTTCATCCTATGGTGGAGGCTGCGTTAAAAAGCAACCAGATTGATTATTGTCAGGAAGTTGAAGATGAAAAGACTCAAATGTTTGGCAACGCCAATGCTATCGCTTCTGCTTTAAGTAACCTAGTTTTGAACGCGGTTCAAATTGCTGGCAAGAAATCGCAGATTGATGTGTTTTTTAGACCCGTAAACGGTGAACTTAAGATATCAGTGCAAGACAGTGGCCCCGGAGTGCCTAAAGAACTACAAGGTAAGATTATGGAACCTTTCTTTACCACTCGTTCTCAAGGCACAGGTCTAGGTTTAGCGGTTGTACAAATGGTATGCCGAGCACATGAAGGTCGACTGGAATTGATATCAGAAGAGGGTGACGGCGCATGCTTTACCATGTGTCTACCGTTGGAAAGAAGCTCTTCTTCTGAAGACTAATAAGTTTTAACTGAATTTACACTGGAGAATCCTATGGCTCAAAGCAAAGTGTTAATCGTCGAAGATGATGAAGGTCTACGCGAAGCCCTTGTCGATACACTCGCGCTTGCTGGTTATGAATGGCTGGAAGCGGATTGTGCGGAAGATGCTCTGGTAAAATTGAAATCAAACTCTGTTGATATCGTGGTCTCTGATGTACAGATGGCCGGTATGGGCGGTTTAGCATTGCTAAGAAACATCAAGCAGCATTGGCCAAATCTTCCGGTTCTATTGATGACGGCCTATGCCAATATTGAAGATGCGGTCGCGGCAATGAAAGAAGGCGCTATCGATTACATGGCAAAGCCATTTGCTCCAGAAGTGCTGTTAAACATGGTGAGCCGTTACGCTCCCGTAAAGTCGGATGACAATGGCGATGCTATCGTTGCCGATGAGAAAAGTATCAAACTAATGATGCTGGCTGACAAAGTGGCTAAAACCGATGCCAACGTGATGGTGCTAGGGCCAAGTGGCTCTGGTAAAGAGGTCATGTCTCGCTATATTCATAACGCCTCGAGCCGTAAAGACGGTCCTTTTGTTGCGATTAACTGTGCCGCGATTCCAGATAACATGTTGGAAGCAACACTGTTTGGCTACGATAAAGGTGCGTTCACCGGGGCGATTCAAGCTTGTCCGGGTAAATTTGAGCAAGCTCAAGGCGGTACTATTTTGTTGGATGAGATCAGCGAAATGGATCTCAGCCTACAAGCGAAATTGCTGCGAGTGTTGCAAGAGCGCGAAGTTGAACGTCTTGGTAGCCGCAAGAGCATCAAATTGGATGTCCGTGTTCTAGCAACCAGTAACCGCGACCTAAAACAGTATGTTTCTGAAGGGAATTTCCGTGAAGATTTATACTACCGACTGAATGTATTTCCAATTACTTGGCCAGCACTGTGTGAACGTAAAGGTGATATTGAGCCGCTTGCGAAGCATTTGGTGGAACGTCATTGTACCAAGCTTGGAATGCCTGTTCCTGTTCTGTCTGAGCAAGCCATTAGTAAACTCGTCAATTATCCGTGGCCGGGAAATGTACGTGAGCTGGATAATGTCGTGCAGCGCGCTCTAATTTTGAGTGAGCAAGAAAATATTTCAGGCGAACATATTTTACTTGAAGGTGTGGATTGGCAAGACGCAACTGGACTACAACAGATCGTTGAAGGGAACAGTGTTGCAGCGCCAGAAATTAAGCCGATTGCTGAAGCGAATCCTATCAATAAAGTCGTGGCAGGCAGCGAAGGGCTTGGAAATGAACTTAGAGATCAAGAGTATGCGATCATTCTCGAAACATTGATTGCTTGTCATGGTCGACGTAAAGATATGGCTGAAAAGCTAGGCATTAGCCCTCGTACATTGCGTTATAAATTAGCGAAAATGCGTGATGCTGGAATAGACATTCCAAATTGAACATAAATTAGTAGTGTCAGCTTTCTGACTAGTGTATTACGATAGCTAGTCAAATTGATGCATGGCACGTTAATTGCTCTGTCAATAATACAGCTAAATAGATAGTCATAATTTTGACTCCTGAGGTAGTAAATGAGAATAGATGGTTTACAAGGCGAAATGCAGGCAATGATGGTTGAAGCTGCCAGCACGCGTCCTGCTGCAACGGGCCAAGCGGTTGGTGCAGATTTTGGCAACATGCTGACTAATGCCATCAATAATGTGAACTCATTACAAAAGACCTCTGGTAATCTTCAAACTCGTTTTGACAGTGGCGATCAAAGCGTGTCTTTATCTGACGTGATGATTGCTCGTAATAAATCTAGTGTGGCTTTTGAAGCGACGATCCAAATTAGAAATAAATTGGTCGAATCGTACAAAGAGCTGATGAACATGCCGGTATAAGTTGGGTAGTAAATAGTGGCAGATAACAGTCAAACAACAGATTTAACCGTAAGCGATAGCAACGACCACGCACTTATTGCAAGTTCTGATCTAGATGGAGAAGGGCAAAATACCGATTTAGGTGAGCGCAGTTCATCTAAGTTCGATATGGCCGTCGGTGATCTCGATTTGCTTCGTCAAGTCGTCTTAGTTCTTTCTATCTCGATCTGTGTAGCGCTTATTGTAATGCTGTTTTTCTGGGTGAAAGAGCCAGAAATGCGTCCATTAGGGGCTTACGAAACAGAAGAGTTGATCCCGGTTCTTGATTATTTGGATACGCAGAAGATTGAGTACTCTCTTGAAGGGAATACCATCTCGGTACCAGCGAGTGAATATAACTCATTAAAGCTAAATATGGTTCGAGCGGGTTTGAACCAAGAGCGAAACACCGGTGATGATATCCTCATGCAAGACATGGGTTTCGGAGTATCACAACGTTTAGAGAAAGAGCGTCTTAAATTAAGCCGTGAAAGACAGCTTGCTAAAGCTATTGAACAGATGAAGCAGGTACGTAAAGCTCAAGTTTTACTTGCCTTACCTAAGCAAAGTGTCTTTGTTCGTCACAATCAAGAAGCCTCTGCCTCAGTATTCCTGACACTTAAAACGGGGACGAACCTCAAGCAGCAAGAAGTTGATTCTGTTGTGGACATGGTGGCCAGTGCCGTTCCGGGGATGAAAACTTCGCGAATTACGGTGACCGATCAGCATGGCCGACTTTTGAGCTCTGGCTCTCAGGATCCGATGTCAGCGGCACGCCGAAAAGAGCACGAGTTAGAGCGTAATCAAGAGCAAGCGCTACGTGAAAAAATTGACTCTATTTTGATTCCGATTCTTGGGTTTGGTAACTACACGGCTCAGGTTGATATTCAACTCGACTTTAGTGCTGTGGAACAAACAAGAAAGCGTTTTGATCCGAATACTCCAGCAACCCGAAGTGAATACACATTAGAAGACTATAATAACGGCAACGTTGTGGCTGGTATTCCAGGGGCTTTGAGTAACCAGCCTCCTGCTGATGCTTCGATTCCTCAGGATGTGGCTCAGATGAAAGATGGTACGATGATGGGGCAAGGTTCGGTTCACAAAGAAGCGACCCGCAACTTTGAGCTGGATACTACCATTAGTCATGAGCGAAAACAGAGCGGCACGGTTAATCGTCAGACCGTATCTGTTGCAATCAAAGATCGCCAATCATTGAACCCTGATACGGGAGAAGTGGTTCACACCCCAATTCCAGCAAGCGAAATTAACGCGATACGTCAGGTATTGATTGGCACTGTGGGTTTTGATGAAAACCGCGGTGATTTACTCAATGTTTTAAGCATGCAATTTGCACCTCAAGTAACGGATATTGTTGCTGACGTACCAATTTGGGAGCATCAACACTTTAATGATTGGGTTCGTTGGTTTGCGAGTGCGTTGGTTATTATTGTTGTCGTATTGGTGCTGGTTCGCCCTGCAATGAAAAAACTGCTTAACCCAGCAGCAGACGATGACGATCAAATGTACGGCCCCGATGGCATGCCAATTGGTGCTGACGGCGAAACCAGTTTAATTGGTGGTGATATTGAAGGTGGTGAGTTATTTGAATTTGGTTCAAGTATCGACCTACCTAACCTTCACAAAGATGAGGACGTACTGAAAGCAGTACGTGCACTTGTAGCGAATGAACCAGAGCTAGCAGCTCAAGTAGTTAAGAATTGGGTGGCAGATGGCTAACGAAATTGTTCCACAACAAGCAGAAGGTGGTGAGCTTGATGTCGCAAGTGTCGATATCGAGTCTATCTCAGGCGAAGAGCGCGCTGCGATCTTGTTGCTAAGTTTAAGTGAAGAAGATGCTGCGGGTATCATTCGCCACCTGGAACCTAAACAGGTTCAGCGTGTTGGTAGTGCAATGGCTCGTTCAACGGATTGGTCTCAAGAAAAAGTAGGTGCTGTGCACCGCGCTTTTTTAGATGATATTCAGAAGTACACCAACATCGGTATGGGCAGTGAAGACTTCATGCGTAATGCGTTGGTGGCTGCTCTAGGTGAAGATAAGGCGAATAACCTTGTTGATCAGATCCTTTTAGGTACTGGTTCTAAAGGTTTGGATTCTCTTAAGTGGATGGACCCTCGTCAGGTGGCAAGCATCATTATCAACGAGCACCCACAGATTCAAACGATCGTACTGTCTTACTTGGAATCGGATCAGTCTGCTGAGATCT
The DNA here is from genome assembly GCF_000272405.2 of Vibrio tasmaniensis 1F-187. Classification (GTDB taxonomy): domain Bacteria; phylum Pseudomonadota; class Gammaproteobacteria; order Enterobacterales; family Vibrionaceae; genus Vibrio; species Vibrio tasmaniensis_A. The sequence continues at coordinate 22,383 of NZ_AJZM02000206.1, read as the reverse complement.
TGTCTCAATTCCCTGAGCGTGTTCGTCTTGATTTGATGATGCGTATTGCTAACCTTGAAGAAGTTCAACCTTCAGCTCTCGCTGAATTGAATGAAATCATGGAGAAACAGTTTGCGGGTCAAGCGGGTGCTCAAGCTGCCAAAATTGGTGGCCTGAAAGCCGCTGCTGAGATCATGAACTACATGGACAATAATGTAGAAGGCATCTTGATGGGGCAAATTCGAGATCAAGACGAAGACATGGCAACACAGATCCAAGATCTTATGTTTGTCTTTGAAAACCTTATTGAAGTTGATGACCAAGGTGTTCAGCGATTGCTGCGTGATGTCCCACAAGACGTTCTACAGAAAGCGCTTAAAGGTGCTGATGAAAGCCTACGTGAGAAGATCTTCAAGAACATGTCTACGCGTGCAGCTGATATGATGAGAGACGATATTGAGGCGATGCCGCCAGTTAAAGTCTCTGATGTAGAAGCGGCTCAGAAAGAGATCTTGGGTATTGCGAGGAAGATGGCAGACAGTGGCGAGATTATGCTGTCTGGTGGCGCCGACGAGTTCCTTTAATACAGAAACCTCAAGAGCCCCACATTGTTGGGGCTTTTCTTTATCCAACTTCAAACCACAGATTAACTACCGTGTAATTGCTTGAATCTACAACGCAGTTGGACGAACTCATAGATAGGTACTGATATGTCAGGTGATAGAAAACGTGGCTTCCTTCGCCCTGAAGAAGATAATACGGTTGCCCAACCTCAGAAATGGGGGCTGCCTGACTATACCTCTGATGTGAACAAACAAGCCAAAGAAACGGCTTTTAACTACGATCCTGGCTGGATGCCAACGGTTGAAGAAGCCATTGAAGACGAAGAGCTGGTTCTAACTGAAGACCAAATCGAACTGATCAAGCAAGGCGCTTATCAGGAAGGGCTTCATCAAGGACAAGAGGCTGGCTTTAAACAGGGCTACGAAAAAGGCAAAGAAGAAGGGTTTGCCGCAGGTCACGAAGAGGGTAACGAAGCCGGCAAACTTGAAGGCGTTACTGCTGGTCAAGAGTACATTCAGCAGCAAGTCGCCATCTTTATGGGGCTAGCCAACCAGTTCGCTCAGCCATTAGAGCTGATGAATGCTCAGGTAGAGAAGCAACTGGTGGACATGGTGCTGACTATGGTCAAAGAAGTGGTTCATGTTGAAGTGCAAACCAACCCACAAATCATACTAGATACCGTGAAAGAATCGGTAGAGTCATTGCCAATCTCAGGTCACGCGATCACATTGAAGCTAAACCCTGAAGACGTTGCAATAATACGCTCAGCGTATGGCGAAACGGAATTGGACTCTCGTAATTGGACGTTGGTATCAGAGCCTGCACTTAATCGCGGCGACGTACAAATTGAAGCGGGTGAATCGAGTGTTAACTACCGCATGGAAGAGCGCGTGAAGAACGTCATTCAAAGCTTCTGTGGTGTAAATCGTCATCAAGGTTATGAGTAATGCTTGAGTTAGCGAACCGTCTTAGCCAATACAAAGTCGAGGGGCTAAAGTCGCGACCAATTGCATCAGGCAAACTAGTTCGTGTTGTTGGTCTAACGCTTGAAGCGACCGGCTGCAAAGCGCCAATTGGCAGCTTATGCTTAGTAGAGACCATGTCTGGTCAGATGGAAGCCGAAGTGGTTGGCTTTTCTGGCGATAACCTGTTTTTGATGCCCAGTGAACAAATTACCGGGATCTTACCGGGCGCTCGCGTGACACCGATGACATCAGAAAGCGGTATCCCTGTTGGAATGGAGTTGCTTGGTCGTGTTATCGATGGCGTAGGTAATCCGCTTGACGGTTTAGGTCCAATCTATACCGAGCAACGCGCTTCCTTTAATGCTGAGCCAATCAACCCTTTAGCTCGTAAACCTATCTCTGAGCCACTTGATGTTGGCTTAAAAGCGATTAATGGCTTACTAACGGTGGGCAAAGGGCAGCGTATCGGCCTGTTTGCAGGTTCCGGTGTAGGCAAGTCGGTCACGCTTGGGATGATGACTCGTGGCACAACCGCACAAGTGGTTGTGGTGGGATTGATTGGTGAGCGTGGACGTGAAGTAAAAGAATTTATTGAAGAGATCCTTGGCGAAGATGGTCGTAAGCGTTCTGTTGTGGTCGCCGCTCCTGCGGATTCGTCTCCATTGATGCGTTTAAAAGGCTGTCAAACCGCACTGGCTGTAGCCGAGTATTTCCGAGACCAAGGTCTAGATGTTCTACTACTGATGGACTCATTGACTCGTTTCGCTCAGGCGCAGCGTGAAATCGCTCTGTCTGTGGGTGAGCCGCCAGCAACCAAAGGCTATCCGCCGTCTGTGTTTGCCAAGCTTCCTGCGCTGGTGGAGCGAGCAGGTAATGGTAACGATGAACAAGGTTCTATCACTGCTTTCTTTACCGTGTTAACAGAAGGTGATGATTTACAAGACCCTATTGCCGATGCATCGCGAGCGATTCTTGATGGTCACATTGTTTTATCTCGTGAGATGGCTGATGCTGGTCACTATCCCGCGATTGATGTTGAGAAATCCGTCAGTCGTGTTATGCCTCAAATCACCACCGAAGAACATGTCTTGATGTCGAAAGCCGTTAGACAAGTGCTGTCTATATGCCGGAAAAATCAAGATTTGGTTTCGATTGGTGCTTACAAGCCGGGAACAGACCCTGCAATCGACAGTGCTTTCACTTTGAAACCGAGGTTGGACGAGTACTTACAACAGAAAATGAAAGAAACGGTTCCCTATGATATGTGCGTCAACATGTTAAAGCATGTGTTAGGCGGTTAGGTCGTGTTGAATAAGGTCAATCATGGATAACGCGTTAGAATTTCTTCTCGATCAAGCGAAAGACCAAGAGAACCAAGCTGTATTGGCGCTGAATCAAGCGAATGTCGAGCTGCAGGGTTACTACGAACAGGTCGAACAGATTGAAAAATATCGACTTGATTACTGCCAGCAACTTGTTGACCGAGGTAAGGCCGGATTAACGGCTAGCCAATATGGTCACTTAAACCGTTTCTTAACGCAATTAGATGAAACGCTCTCTAAGCAGAGAGAAGCGGAACACCACTTTAAAAATCAGGTCGATAACTGCCAAAACTATTGGATGGAGTTACGAAAAAAGCGTAAATCCTACGAATGGTTGATGGAGAAAAAGCAGAAAGAAAAAGCAAAGCTGCAAGATCAAAGAGAGCAAAAGCAAATGGATGAGTTCTCGACTCTGTTATATAGCCGAAAGAAGATTTGAACCTAATTCACGAATGACGCAAGTGTTGCTCTGCAGATGGCAGACTTAAAACTTATAGGCATGTTTCTTGCTCTGTTTTATATCAAATTGCGAGTTATGCTCACCAAAGGCATAAAAAGCACCCGACTTTCTTTTTGTTGTCTGATTCAAGGCAGCAAAGCTAGTAGATAGAGCTTGTATATATGAATGTTAGTCTTTCCTCAAATTCAGCGACCAACAAAACGTCATCGTTGTTGGACTCCGGTTCTGCCTCTTCAAAGGTAGAAGAAACTGGAGACTCTAAAGGTTTCTTTGAGTCTTTCAAAGAAGCACTAGGCTTTGAAGAAAGTGACAGTAAAGTCGCAGCAAAAGACACAGAAAGCACCGCGAAACCTGATGCTAAACAGGCCTCTACCGAAGGTGAAGCGTCAGCCGAAGCGAACAAAGGTGATTCAGCTGAATCAAAGGCTACTGACGAAGTAAGCGAAGCGCAAAGCAAGCAAGCAGCTTCAGAAGTAGAAGGCGAGAAAGCTGCTGAGGAAACATCTGCAGAGGCTGTGTCTGGAACTGAGGCTAAGCTCAAAGCCAATTCGGGCACTGATAGCACTGTCGCTGATAAGGCGGATGGTAAAGATGCGCAGGTTACGACGAATGATTCTAAAGAACAGGTTGCTCAATCCCAAACTCAGGGTACATCAGCTGTAGATGGCTCTACGCAAGCATCGCAAGCTAATGCAGCGATGAATGAAGGCAATAAATTGCTTGGTCAATTGGATGAGGCAAACAAAACTCTAAATCAAGCGCCAAACGGCAAAGGCTTGCCTCAGCAAGGTCAGGTAGATAACGCCCAAGGTAATATCTCCGGTGCTTCAGTTGCAGTAGCCTCCGTTACGGATGAGGCGAGACAACAAACGAATGCAGCAATCCAAGAGAATAGTCTTGAGGTGGATTCTGAAATCGCTGTTCTTACCGGAGGTAAGGGTGTGTCTCAGCTGACTGATGATGAAATCCGACAGTTGATGGATAAAGGCGTCACTCCAGAACAAATTGAAGCCAGTATGAACCGAGAGCTGAGTCAAAAGAATGCGGCTAGCGCCGCGGTGGCCGAACAGAGCCAAGCGATCTCAGCTGCGGATATTGAACTCGCCAAGCAGGTTGATGCCCATACCAAAGCACTAAAACAATTGAATGGACAAATCGAATCAGAACAGTCTGTTGTCGATAGCTTGCTTAAGAAGCAACAAAGTGGTGCTAAGTTGACGGTTGATGAGCAAGCCGCTTTGGCTAAAGCGACCTCTAACTTAGACCTGTTGAATCAACAGCTCACTAACGTTCAACAACAAGCAACGGCTTTGCTAAATCAAGCTCCGGCTGTGAACAGCGCGTCTGGTGACCCCGCTGCTATTGATTGGGATAATACGGATTCAAGCGAAACTAAAGCTTTAGCTGCGGCGGCATCAACAGCAGCTGTAGCGACGGCTGCACAACAAGTGTCAGCGCAGGCCGCTTCTCAATCAACAAACAATGCTCTTACGGATAAGGCAGCAATGCTGCACGCCAACAATGCACATGCAGCCGCTCAACAAGCTAATGTTGCTTCACCTCAGCAGCAAGCAACGTTGGATCCAGCTTTAACCGCGCAAGGGATCGCGATGAATGCAGCGCCAGTCACTACAAAAGCAGGCTCTACTGATGCGCTTCTTAAAGCGGGCGCAGGTGCCGCGGCATTGTCTGGTTTGGGCAAAGCCGGTGCTAAAGAAGATTCTAAAGATTCGACCTTTGCTCAGCAGATAGCCTCGGCCGCTGGCGCACAAGGTACAGCTACGGTGGGTTCAGCACCTACGCGAGCTGAAATTCAAGCGGCGCAACAGGCTCCTTTGCAACTCACTAAAGAGTTAGCGAACGACCAGGTGGCGGAAAAAGTCCAAATGATGATGTCTAAGAATCTTAAGAACTTGGATATCCGTCTTGACCCACCAGAGTTGGGGCAGATGAAAATTCGCATGACCATGAATAATGATGTGGCGAACGTGCACTTTACTGTCGGTAGCCAACAAGCGAGAGAGGTTATTGAACAAACTTTACCTCGTTTGAGGGAGATGCTCGCTCAGCAAGGGATGCAGCTTGCTGAGTCTTCAGTTCAGCAACAGAATACTGGTCAGGGGCAAGACAGGTACAATAATGGCGAGCAACAATCAGGCTCTAACCGTATAAATGATGGTCAAGGTGATGAAAACCTTGATAGCAACAGCAATCTTGAATTGAATGTCACGTCAAAGCGTGATGGAATTAGTTATTATGCCTAGTATCAGGCTAAAACACTTAGCTAATAGAAAGAACCGTTAGTTTATAGAAGAACAGTTAGTTAATAGAAAGTACCGTTAGTTAATAGAAGAACAGGAAGTTAGAGCTGAATATGGCAGAAGAACAAGAAACACCGAAAGGAAAGAGTAAGCTCCTCATTATCGCTATCGCGGTTGTTGTGCTGTTACTTGGAGGTGGTGGTGCCGCATTTTTCTTAATGGGTTCCGATGATAAGGCTGAGGGTGCTGGGTCGTCAGCTGAGGTTCAACTCATGGGTGCCGATCCAGTGGTCTATGTTAATGTGCCTCAAGCTTTCTTATTTAACGTTACGGGCGATAAGAAAGATCGCTTAGTTCAGATAAAAGTACAGCTGATGGTACGTGGTATGAAGAATGAAGTTCTCGCTCGATACCACTCTCCACTTGTTGAAAGCGCACTACTTGCCACATTCGCTTCGGCGACGGTCGATCAATTACGATCTCCTGCCGGGAGAGTTGAACTGCGGAACAAGGCGACTGAAGATATTAAAGCAAGCTTAACTCAAGCTGTTGGCCAGCCGGTAATTGAAAAAGTGTTATTCACTGACTTTGTAATTCAATAGGTAATATGTGACCGATTTATTAAGCCAAGACGAAATTGATGCGCTATTACATGGCGTTGATGATGTTGAAGACGTTGAAGATGTCTTAGAAACCGAAAGTGACAATACGGTCAATTTTGATTTCTCATCACAAGATCGAATCGTTCGTGGTCGAATGCCGACCCTTGAACTTATTAACGAGCGTTTCGCACGCCATATGCGTATTAGCTTGTTTAATATGTTGCGTAAGACGGCTGAAGTGTCGATCAACGGCGTACAGATGATGAAATTTGGTGAGTACCAGAACACACTCTATGTACCCACAAGTTTAAACATGGTTCGCTTCCGCCCGTTAAAAGGTACTGCGCTAATTACGATGGAAGCTCGGCTAGTTTTCATTCTCGTAGAGAACTTTTTTGGTGGTGATGGTCGTTTTCATGCCAAGATTGAAGGTCGCGAATTTACACCAACAGAAAGACGAATTATTCAGTTACTACTGAAAATTGTTTTTGAAGATTACAAAGAAGCTTGGTCTCCCGTTATGGGCGTTGAGTTTGAATACTTGGACTCTGAAGTAAACCCAAGTATGGCTAACATTGTGAGTCCAACCGAAGTGATTGTTGTGAGTTCATTTCACATTGAAGTCGATGGCGGCGGCGGTGATTTCCATGTGGTTATGCCTTACTCAATGGTTGAGCCGATTCGTGAACTGCTGGATGCTGGTGTCCAATCAGATAAAATGGAAACCGACGTTCGTTGGAGTTCAGCATTGCGTGATGAAATCATGGATGTGCCAGTCAACTTCCGTGTCAATTTGCTCGAGCAAGATATCTCTTTGCGTGATTTGATGGAACTTCGTCCTGGGGATGTTATCCCGATGAATATGCCTGAGCATGCAACCATGTTTGTTGAAGAACTGCCGACCTATCGTGTTAAAATGGGCCGTTCCGGAGAGAAGCTCGCGGTACAGATTTCTGAAAAAATTGAAAGACCTCATGTGGTCAAAACCGATCTCGCCTTTCTTGGCAAAGACTTAATGTCTGAGTTGGAAAATAGCGAAGATGAAGAATAGCAAAGTAGATAAAAGTATAGGAATTGGTAATGGAACCTAGTGAAGATCAAAAGCTAGCAGACGAATGGGCTGCAGCACTTGGTGAAGACCCTTCAGCACCGTCAATCGATGTTGATGATGTTCTCGCGGCACCACTTGATGAGTTAACCGACTCATCGTCTCCAATTTCAGAAGATGAGCGTCGTAAGCTGGATACCATTATGGATATCCCAGTGACTATCTCAATGGAAGTCGGCCGCTCTCAAATTAGTATCCGTAACTTACTTCAATTGAACCAAGGTTCGGTTGTTGAGCTAGATAGAATTGCTGGTGAGTCACTTGACGTGATGGTTAACGGCACTCTGATTGCTCATGGAGAAGTGGTTGTGGTGAATGACAAATTTGGTATTCGTTTGACAGACGTTATTAGTCAAACAGAACGAATTAAGAAGTTGCGTTAATGGGCTTCTTGTCTCAAAGACTGGCGGGCTCTTCTCTCGGAATGACAGGTTTGTCTCGTAGAGTCTTGGGAGTAGGGCTACTTGCTACTCCTTCTATTGCCTTTGCGGCAACGCCTCCTTCTCTCGATTTAGCGACCACCTTTGGGTCGCTAATTTTCGTTATAGCCTTCATTTTATTTATTGCTTGGCTACTGAAGCGAATGCAAGTGCCTGCGATGTCGAATCAACAAGGTTTGGCTATTATTAGGCAAATTCCGGTAGGCACAAAAGAACGTATCGCTATTGTACAAGCGGGTGATGAACAGTTCTTGGTAGGCATTACCACACAATCGATTCAGCTGATCTCTAAGCTCGATAAACCTCTCACTCAGGAGATGCTGGAAAAAAGTACATTTTCAAGTCAGCTTTCCCAGCTAATAAAAAAAGATGCAAACAAGTAACGGATTTTTGAATCCATTTTACTTTTGCCATGCCGGATTTTTCCGTACGGTGAAAGTGTGGTTGGTTCAGCTCATCATATTCTGCTCTCTCGTATTTAGCGTGTCAGTATTTGCACAGGTTGAAGATGGCACTGTCATTCCTGCGAATACCGCTGGATCTGAGTCGGTCACCATCAGTACGATGCAGCAAGATCAAGCCAAATCGAAGACTATGACCACTGGTAGCTTAACCGGTAATGGTGGCGGCATACCTGCATTTACCATGACCACCAATGCCAATGGCGGTGAAGACTACTCGATTAACCTGCAAATTCTTGCGTTAATGACCATGCTTGGCTTCTTGCCGGCGATGGTTATTTTGATGACATCGTTCACCCGCATTGTGGTTGTGATGTCTATTTTGCGTCAGGCAATGGGTCTCCAACAAACACCTTCAAACCAAGTGATTATTGGCATTGCGATATTTCTGACCTTCTTCATCATGTCGCCAGTAATCAGTCAGGTCAATGAACAAGCTGTTCAGCCTTATTTGAATGAACAGATATCAGCGCGACAGGCGTTTGATGTTGCCCAAGGGCCGATTAAGTCTTTTATGCTTAAACAGACTCGAATCAAAGATCTTGAAACTTTTGTTGAGATATCCGGTGCGCAAGTAACTAACCCAGAAGATGTTTCAATGGCGGTTCTGATTCCTGCGTTTATCACGTCTGAATTGAAAACAGCTTTCCAGATAGGCTTTATGTTGTTCTTGCCGTTCCTAATTATCGACTTGGTGGTGGCATCAGTTTTGATGGCCATGGGTATGATGATGTTGTCACCAATGATTGTATCGTTGCCGTTTAAGTTGATGTTGTTCGTCCTTGTTGATGGTTGGAATTTGATACTCTCCACACTCGCCGGCAGTTTTGCCTTGTAGCTGGGGGAAGCATGAATCCTGAAATATTCGTAGATTTGTTCCAAGATGCCCTTTGGATGGTACTAATTATGGTGTGCGCCATAATTATTCCTAGCCTGCTGATTGGTTTGGTTGTGGCTGTTTTCCAAGCGGCTACTTCGATCAATGAACAAACTTTAAGTTTCCTACCACGTTTGATCGTGACGTTATTAGCGTTGATGATGTTTGCGCATTGGATGACCCAAATGATGATGGAGTTCTTTTTCGAACTCATCGAACGCTTGCCACAAGTTCTTTACTAAACCGATATGGAATACCCAACGAGCCTTGTACTAGAGTGGTTAGCCAATTATTTTTGGCCCTACACTCGCATCTCAGCCATGCTGATGGTGATGACAGTAACCGGTGCACGCTTTGTGTCGCCGCGTATTCGTCTGTATTTAGGTTTAGCGATCACCTTTGCGGTGATGCCTGCGATCCCCGCTGTTCCTAAAGAGATTGAACTGCTCTCTTTCCAAGGTTTCTTGACTGTATTTGAACAAATCGTGATTGGCGTTGCCATGGGGTTTGTCACCCAATTTATGATTCAAACTTTCGTAATGCTCGGCCAGATCTTGGGTATGCAATCAAGCTTGGGTTTCGCCTCTATGGTGGATCCGGCTAACGGGCAAAACACGCCAGTACTGGGCCAATTGTTTATGTTGCTAGCGACCATGTTTTTTTTGGAGACTGACGGTCACTTGAAAATGCTGCAGCTGGTGGTGTTCAGCTTTAAGACTTTACCCATTGGCAGTGGAAGTTTGACCTCTGTTGATTATAGAGAGCTTGCTCTGTGGTTGGGTATCATGTTCAAAACAGCATTAGCAATGTCATTGTCTGGTATTATTGCGCTGCTGACGATTAACCTTTCGTTTGGTGTAATGACGCGTGCGGCGCCTCAACTAAATATCTTTTCTTTGGGTTTCTCATTTGCGCTACTCGTGGGCCTATTGCTTTGTTGGTATATCCTTGGCGGCTTGTTTAGTCACTATGAGTTATTCTGGATACAAACCGAACAACAGATATGTCGTCTAATCAGGTTAGAGTGCTAGGAGACTAAAATGGCAGAGTCAGACGGTCAAGAACGCACGGAAGACGCCACGCCCAAACGCTTGCAACAGGCCAAAGATAAAGGGCAGGTTGCAAGGTCAAAAGAGTTAGCGTCGGCGTCGGTACTTATTGTTGGTGCGATTGCTTTAATGTGGTTTGGTGAATCGATGGCGAAAGCTTTGTTCGAAACAATGCAACGTCTGTTTTCTCTGAGTCGGGAAGAAGTTTTTGATACCACAAAACTTCTCGAAATTGCGGGTGGCGCATTAGTGAACCTGTTGTTCCCGCTGTTCTTAATCCTGATAACCTTATTTGTTGCAGCCGTCATTGGTGCGGCGGGTGTCGGGGGGATTAATTTCTCTATGCAGGCGGCGATGCCTAAGGCGTCTAAGCTAAACCCACTCAGTGGTATTAAGCGTATGTTTGGCCTGCAGAGTTGGGTTGAACTGTTGAAATCTATCTTGAAAGTGGCACTTGTTTCGGGAATGGCCATCTATCTTATTCAAGCTTCTCAACACGATTTAATGCAACTGAGCATGGAGGTATACCCACAGAATATCTTCCACGCTTTAGATATCTTGCTCAATTTTATTCTACTGATCAGCTGCTCTTTGCTTATCGTGGTGGCGATTGATATCCCGTTCCAGATTTGGCAACACGCCGATCAGCTGAAGATGACCAAACAAGAAATTAAAGATGAGCACAAAGATACTGAAGGTAAACCTGAAGTTAAGGGCCGCATTCGTATGTTGCAAAGAGAAGCAGCCCAGCGCCGTATGATGGCTGACGTACCTCAAGCGGATGTGATAGTGACCAACCCGGAGCACTTCTCGGTGGCTCTACGCTATAAGCAGAATCAAGACAAAGCCCCCGTTGTAGTGGCTAAAGGTGTTGATCATATGGCAATGAAGATTCGTGAAATTGCACGTGAAAATGACATCTATATTGTTCCTGCGCCACCATTGGCTAGGGCGCTTTATCACACTACCGAGTTAGAACAACAAATTCCTGACGGTCTGTTTACAGCGGTTGCTCAAGTTCTTGCATATGTATTTCAGCTGAAACAGTACCGAAAACGAGGCGGAGAGAGGCCAAAACTCCAAGATTCTAATATGCCGATCCCACCTGATTTACGACATTAGATCAATTGCTTGAGCTCTGCTTGATGAACCCTGATAATAGCGGGCTAGCTAATCCTCTTTTTAAAGAGGCGATGGCAATAATTTGACGAAAAGTGTTGGTACAGTGTTTGCTATATCAACCCCGAATATTATAAGCCGATCATTAATAACCTTAGCATTGTAAATCTGAGTATTATAAGCCCAGTCATTATAAATCCTAGCGTTATAAATCCCGAGCATATAAAGCTTAGTATTATAAACCTGTGCATTTGAACCTATGCACTATAAACCATAGCAACATAGCTTAGACCTGAGCCTCAAATAGCTTAGTGAGATGGCTACAACATAGCGAAACTGTCTAGACTTATGAAATTCTCCCTGCCTTTTGCGGACAAGCTGCCTAAAATCCCTAATCGTGCGATGCCTGCAATTGGCGCACCCGTTATGGTACTTGCGACGCTCGCTATGGTGGTGTTGCCAATACCAGCCTTCTTGTTGGACATGTTCTTCACTTTCAACATTGCACTGTCCATGGTTGTGTTACTGGTTTCGGTTTATACCCGCAGGCCTTTGGACTTCGCTGCATTCCCGACCGTACTTTTGATTGCGACTCTACTTCGATTAGCTTTGAACGTTGCTTCGACGCGTGTGGTATTGCTTCATGGTCACGAAGGTGGTGACGCGGCCGGTAACGTTATCGAAGCCTTCGGTAACGTGGTTATCGGCGGCAACTACGCGGTAGGTCTAGTGGTGTTCTTGATTTTGATGATCATCAACTTCATGGTTGTAACCAAAGGTGCGGGTCGTATTTCGGAAGTAAGTGCGCGTTTCACCCTAGATGCCCTACCAGGTAAACAGATGGCAATCGATGCCGACTTGAATGCGGGTTTGATCGACCAAGATCAGGCTCGTACTCGACGTTTTGAAGTGACCAAAGAGGCTGACTTTTACGGCTCGATGGACGGTGCATCTAAGTTTGTTAAAGGCGATGCAATAGCCGGTATCTTGATATTGTTCATCAACATCATTGGCGGCTTGAGTATCGGTATGGCTCAGTTTGACCTTGGTTTTGGTGAAGCCATCGAAATCTACACGCTACTGACTATCGGTGATGGTCTGGTTGCACAAATTCCATCGCTGTTACTTTCTATTGCTGCGGCGATGATGGTAACGCGTCAAAATACTGATGAAGACATGGGCGAACAACTTGTCTTCCAAATGTTCGATAATCCTAAAGCCCTAATGATCACCGCTGCTATCCTCGGCATCATGGGTATTGTTCCTGGTATGCCACATTTCTCCTTCTTGAGCCTTGCTGTGGTTGCTGGGGCTGGGGCTTACTTTATCGATAAAAAGAACAAGGCAAAGGTAGAAGAGAAAAATCTACCTGCAACCGCTAATGCCAATGGTGATAAGCCCGCATCGCAAAAAGAACTGTCTTGGGATGATGTTCAACCGGTAGATATTATTGGTCTCGAAGTGGGGTACCGCTTGATTCCTTTGGTCGATAGAGACCAAGGTGGTGAATTGCTTGAGCGCGTGAAAGGTGTACGGAAAAAGCTGTCTCAAGATTTTGGTTTCTTGATTCCAGCAGTACACATTCGCGATAATCTGGAACTGACACCAAATAGCTATCGAATTACCCTGATGGGGGTAGCGGTTGGTGAGGCTGAGATCAAGCCGGACATGGAGCTCGCGATTAACCCTGGCCAAGTCTATGGGATGATAGATGGAGAGCCGACGATTGACCCTGCCTTTGGCCTTGAAGCCGTCTGGATTCGTGAAGAGCAGCGTGAACACGCACAAGCCTTAGGTTATACGGTTGTAGACTCTTCAACCGTACTTGCCACACACCTTAGCCAGCAATTAACGAATAACGCTTCACAGTTGATTGGCCACGAAGAAGTTCAAAACTTACTTGAGATGCTTAGCCGATCAACACCTAAGCTGGTGGAAGGTTTTGTACCGGATCAATTACAGCTTGGTGTGGTTGTGAAAGTTCTGCAAAACCTTCTGAATGAAGCGATTCCAATTCGTGATATTCGAACCATTGTCCAAACTTTGTCGGAGTACTCTTCTAAGAGTCAAGAACCTGACATATTAACTGCAGCTGTTCGTATCTCACTAAAACGACTAATTGTTCAAGAAATCAATGGTATAGAGCCAGAATTACCAGTTATAACCTTAATTCCCGAGTTGGAACAAATCTTGCATCAAACCATGCAGGCATCCGGCGGAGAATCTGCTGGTATTGAACCTGGTTTAGCCGAACGTTTACAGACCTCACTCAGTAACGCGACACAAGAGCAAGAACTGAAAGGTGAGCCAGCGGTATTATTGACCTCTGGTGTTTTACGTTCGACTCTGGCTAAGTTCGTGAAAAACACGATCCCAAGCTTGAGAGTATTATCTTACCAAGAGATACCAGACGAAAAGCAGATACGCATAGTACAAGCTGTTGGTAATTAAGCCGCCTAATTAGAACGGACGATCGAATTGAAAATTAAACGATTTTTTGCAAAAGATATGCGAACAGCTCTGCTCCAAGTTAAAGAAGAACTTGGCTCAGAAGCGGTGATCATGTCTAACAAAAAGGTCGCAGGTGGTGTGGAAATTGTTGCCGCTATTGATGGCGATTCCAGCCCGTCGACAGCAAGTCCCAGACTCAATAAACCTCAGCAGCCTACGCAAAGCCAGTACACTCAAATGTCTGAGCCCAAATTGCCAACTGGGCGTCGTCAATTAGATGATGACAAGGTTAGCATCCAGCCAAATGCAGAAGGTGGACGCTCAATGACCAAGCGCTTTGCGAATATGCTAAAGCAATACAGTCATGGCGCCGACGATGAGCAACAACATCGCGCTGAAAACGAAGACTCGTTATCAGCATTGCTCAATCGCCAGTCAAGTAACGGTCATCAACCTCAGAGTAGCCAGCATTCTAGCGGCAGCCTTGACTCGGCCTTTGCTCGTGAAACGGGTTTATCTAAATTGATTGCCGAAGATCGCAGAGTAGAACGTCCAGCACCTCGCTTAGATCCTACCCGTTATGATCGTGGTCGAGAGAACACTCAATTCAAAGGTTCAGATACTGAAATGGAAACGATGCGCGACGAGATGACTTCAATTCGTCGTTTGTTAGAGCATCAAGTATCTGGGCTCATGTGGCAAGAAGTCGAACGTCGCGAACCTTTGCGAGCGATGCTTATCAAGCGCCTAGAACGTATGGGTGTTTCGGCAGAACTCGCCGATCAAATGGCCTGTTACATTCCAGAAGACACAAAACCAGCACGAGCATGGAAAGCCTTGCTTGCTCTGGTCGCTGATCAAATCTCAGTAACACAAAAAGATATTTTAAAACGCGGCGGTATTGTGGCCTTACTTGGCCCGACTGGCGTAGGTAAAACAACAACCGTTGCTAAGCTCGCAGCCCGTGCTGCAATGGAGTACGGTGCAGACAACGTTGCTCTTGTGACAACAGACACATATCGCATAGGTGCACATGAGCAGTTATCGATTTATGGTCGAATTATGGGTTGTCCTGTAAGAGTTGCTAAAGATTCTAGTGAATTGGCCGATGTAATATATCAGTTACGTAATCGTCGCCTGATTCTAGTCGATACTGCCGGTATGGGGCAGCGAGATGTTCGCCTATCTGAGCAGTTAGACACATTGATGCAAGAGAGTGGTTCCGTTATCAATAGTTACCTTGTGTTACCCGCAACCGCGCAACGCAAAGTACTACAAGAAACCATTGAACACTTTAGAAGAATCCCGCTGTCGGGATGTATCCTGACGAAGCTGGACGAATCGCTTAGTTTGGGTGAGTTCATCAGTGTGGTAATACAAAATGCATTGCCAGTTGCTTATATAGCAAATGGTCAACGAGTTCCTGAAGATATCGTTATTGCTCAGCCAAAGTACATGATTGCTAAGGCCAATGAGTTATTAGAAAAATCGACAGAGAATGAACCTCATTACTGGAATAGCGATTCTGAAGGGCTCTAGGCGGCGGATAAATATGAATGAGAATATGATACACGATCAAGCTAGCGGCCTCCGTCGCTTAACCCAGCCTTCACTAACAAAAGTTATCGCTGTAACGGGTGGCAAGGGAGGCGTAGGTAAATCGAATGTAACGTTAGGTATGGCTATTTGTATGGCTCGCCAAGGCAAGAAAGTCATGGTACTGGATGCCGATTTAGGATTAGCTAACGTAGACATCATGCTCGGCATTCGTTCTAAACGAAATCTTGGGCATGTGTTGGCTGGCGAGTGTGAACTTAAGGATGCGATTGTCGAAGGGCCGCACGGAATTAAAATTATTCCAGCGACATCAGGCACACAAAGCATGACTGAACTTTCACACGCTCAACACGCTGGATTGATTCGTGCTTTTGGTTCGCTTGAAGACGAGATGGATATCTTATTGGTTGATACCGCAGCGGGTATATCCGATATGGTCATCAGCTTCTCAAGAGCTGCGCAGGACGTGGTTGTGGTGGTTTGTGATGAACCAACGTCGATTACTGATGCATATGCATTGATTAAGCTGTTGAGTCGAGAGCACCAAGTACAGCGATTCAAAATTGTTGCAAATATGGTCAGAAGCTACCGCGAAGGCCGAGAATTATTTGCAAAGTTGACTTTGGTCACAGAGCGCTTCTTGAATGTGAGCCTCGAACTCGTAGCATGTATTCCTTTAGATGATAAAGTACGTCAATCAGTTAAGAGACAGAAAATCGTAGTCGATGCGTTTCCTCGCTCTCCAGCTGCATTGGCAATCAGCTCTTTGGCTAATAAGGCATTGACCTGGCCAATACCAAAAACACCAAGCGGACACTTGGAGTTTTTTGTTGAAAGGCTGCTGAACCGTACTGAATTTATAGAGGAACCATTTGGTGAATAAAGCGCTTACTTACGATCAACATGCTAATCACAATAGCCAGCAGGCTTTTTTTGAGAAGTACTCTGTGTTGGTTAAGCGTATCGCTCATCATTTGTTGGGGCGATTACCGCCTAATGTATTAGTTGATGACTTGATTCAAGCCGGCATGATTGGCCTGATTGAAGCACAACAGAACTATGATGGTACCAAAGGCGCAAGCTTTGAGACGTACGCAGGTATTCGAATTCGTGGAGCAATGTTGGATGACATTCGCCGCGGGGATTGGGTCCCGAGATCGGTTCATAAAAACAATCGAGAAATCAGTAGTGCAATCGCGGAATTAGAGGGCACTCTCAATCGCGATCCCAGTGATGCTGAGGTGGCAAAGCACATGGGGCTGAGTTTAGACCAGTATCACAGTGCTTTAACTGATATTAATTGCTCAAAATTGGTAGGGATAGAAGACTTAGGTGTCTCTGATGATGTAATATCTCCGAATGAAGATTCTCAAGATAATACGCCTTTTCAAGGGGTTGCAGATGAATCATTCCGCCAAGCTTTGATCGACTCGATAAAACAACTTCCGGAAAGAGAAGGCCTCGTGCTTTCACTTTATTACGACGAAGAACTCAATTTAAAAGAGATTGGGGAAGTATTAGGTGTCAGCGAATCTCGTGTCAGCCAAATACTAAGCCAATCTATGCAGCGTTTACGCACTAAGTTAAGTGCTTGGACACAGAACGACTAACAACACTGATTTTATTCAGTGGAGGCTAATTTGAACAAAAACATGAAAATTCTCATTGTTGATGATTTTTCAACGATGCGCCGAATTGTTAAAAACCTACTTCGTGATTTAGGTTTCAACAACACTCAAGAAGCAGACGATGGCTTGACCGCGTTACCTATGCTGAAAAAAGGCGAATTTGATTTCGTGGTAACTGACTGGAACATGCCGGGTATGCAAGGTATTGATCTTCTAAAACACGTCCGTGCAGACGCTGAACTTAAGCACCTTCCAGTGCTTATGATCACAGCAGAAGCTAAGCGTGAGCAGATCATCGAAGCAGCGCAAGCGGGTGTTAATGGTTACATTGTGAAGCCGTTCACTGCCGCAACTCTAAAAGAGAAACTCGACAAGATTTTTGAGCGTTTATAAGCACTCATAATAACCTGTTTCAGGCGCTTCATAGAGAGACATTAACTTTTTTGTTTCCCGTTTACCTCTAAAGCTGAAGCGTCACAAACTATGCGGAGTAAGGCCGGACTCAGGATGATTTCATTAGAACAAGCAAAAAAATTAGTAGAGCTGCTTGAAAACGACGAGCAGCAAGGTGCTGATTCTCTTGTTAGAAGCATTTATGAAGATAATTTTAATCTTCAAGATAACCCAATGCTTCAAGAAATAGGCAGTCTGACTCGTGACCTCCATGATTCTTTGACACAATTCAACTTTGACGAGCGTATTAACGTTATCGCAAATGATGAAATCCCTGACGCCAGGGATCGCCTTCAATATGTCATTGATAAAACGGAAGTTGCGGCGAACAAAACGATGGACGCTGTCGATCGCTGTATGCCAATTGCAACTAATTTACACGAGTGTTTACTTCAAGTAAGGCCTCAATGGAATGAACTGATGCATGGCCGCATTGAGCTAGTAACATTCAAAGCTTTATGCCACCGCATTGATGGATTACTTGTCCAAGTAGAAGGTGATAGTACTGAACTACGTGGACAACTGACTGAAATCTTGATGGCTCAGGATTTCCAAGATTTAACTGGGCAGATTATTAGCAAAGTTATTACCTTGGTGAATGAGGTTGAAGGACGTCTGGTAGAGATTCTCACCGTATTCGGTGCGAATCAAATAGAACCAACACCAGAGACAGATAAGAAGTCATCTATTACTCCAGAGGGTCCGATCATGAACCCAGAAGCTCGTGAGGATGCTGTTGCATCTCAAGATGAAGTCGACGATTTGTTATCCAGTCTTGGATTTTAAAGGTAACGTATGAGCTACGATTTAGACGAAGATATTCTTCAGGACTTTTTAGTCGAAGCAGGAGAGATCCTCGAACTTCTATCAGAACAACTGGTAGAGCTAGAGAATAACCCTGACGACAAAGAACTACTAAACGCTATTTTCCGTGGTTTCCATACAGTAAAAGGTGGTGCTGGTTTCCTAGCATTGACCGAGCTGGTGGATACTTGTCATGGTGCTGAGAATGTGTTCGACATTCTAAGAAATGGCCAACGCAGTGTAACATCAGGACTGATGGATACGATGCTACAGGCTTTAGATACAGTCAATGTACAGTTTAAAGCCGTGCAAGATGAGGAAGCTTTAGTACCAGCAGACCAATCTTTACTGGATGAACTTCATCGCCTCTGTAAGCCAGAGTCTGAAGATGAAGTTGTGGCAGTAGAAGCTCCAGCACCGGTTATCTCTGAGCCTATCGTTGCAGCTCCTGAGCCTGTTATTGCTCCGGAACCTACTGTTGAAAGTTCAAACATCAGTGCATCTTCCGTGGATGATATTTCTGAAGATGAATTTGAGCGTTTACTTGATGAACTTCACGGTAAGGGTGGTTCACCAACGACATCATCTGTAGACACACCAGCGCCAGCACCTGTGGCACCTCAGCCAGTAGCTGCGAGTGGTGACATTACTGACGACGAATTTGAAAAGTTGTTAGATGAGTTGCATGGTGCAGGTCAAAGCCCGACAGCTGCAAGCTCAACGCCACCACCTCCTCCAGTCGCTCCGGTAGCCAAAGCACCAGTAAAGTCTGAAGGCGATGACCTAATGACTGATGCTGAGTTTGAGAGTTTACTTGACCAGTTACACGGTTCAGGTAACGGCCCTTCAATTGAAGAGTTGGATGCTGCGACTAAGCCTGTACAAGCGAAGCCTGAGCCTGTTGCGCCGAAAGTCGCTCCTAAACCACAGCCTGCTCCTGTTGCTGTAAAAGCAGAGCCTAAGCCTAGCGTACCAGCAAAAGCTGAAGTTAAAGCGCCTGCGAAGAAGCAGCAAGCTGAAGCCACAGTTCGTGTTGATACATCAACACTGGATACCATCATGAACATGGTGGGTGAGCTAGTATTGGTCCGTAACCGTCTTGTTAGCTTAGGTTTAAACAGCAATGACGAAGAAATGTCGAAAGCTGTCTCTAACTTAGACGTTGTTACTGCTGACCTACAAGGTGCAGTAATGAAGACGCGTATGCAGCCGATCAAGAAAGTATTTGGTCGATTCCCACGCGTTGTCCGTGACCTTGCTCGTACCTTGAAGAAAGACATCGTTCTTGAAATGCGTGGCGAAGAAACGGATCTTGATAAAAACTTAGTAGAAGCACTTGCTGATCCCCTGATTCACTTGGTGAGAAACTCTGTCGATCATGGTATCGAAATGCCGGACGACCGTGTTGCTGCGGGTAAATCTAAAACCGGTAAAGTGATTCTGTCTGCCTCTCAAGAAGGCGACCACATTGAACTGGCTATCGTTGATGATGGCGGCGGTATGGACCCTGATAAGCTTCGTGCTATCGCGGTTAAGCGCGGTCTGATGGATGATGATGCAGCGTCTCGCCTAACAAATAAAGAGTGTTTCAATCTAATCTTTGCTCCTGGCTTTTCAAGTAAAGAAAAGATCTCAGATATCTCTGGCCGTGGTGTAGGTATGGACGTTGTGAAAACAGCGATCAACACACTGAATGGTTCAATTGATATCGACTCAGAGATGGGCCAAGGCACCAAGATAACCATTAAGGTTCCGTTGACACTTGCGATTCTACCAACCTTAATGGTCGGTGTTGCGGGTCACCCGTTCGCATTGCCACTGGCTTCTGTAAATGAAATTTTCCACCTAGACCTAAGCCGCACAAACGTGGTTGATGGCCAGCTAACGATTATCGTTCGTGATAAGTCTATTCCACTGTTCTACTTACAAAATTGGCTTACACCTAAAGAAGGTCTTGTTGAAGGACGTCAAGGTCATGGTCATGTTGTTATTGTGCAACTTGGTAGTCAACGTGTTGGTTTTGTTGTCGATGCGCTTATCGGCCAAGAAGAAGTGGTTATTAAGCCACTTGATAAGCTTCTACAAGGCACGCCAGGAATGGCAGGTGCGACAATTACAAGTGACGGTCACATAGCATTGATTTTAGATGTGCCGGACTTGTTGAAGCAGTACGCAGCTGCATCAAGAATTTAACTTAAGGATAAATATGGCGATTAAAGTATTAGTCGTTGATGATTCGAGCTTCTTTCGTCGTAGAGTAAGCGAGATCATCAACTCGGAGGCTCGCCTAGAAGTCATCGATGTAGCAGTAAACGGTAAAGAAGCGGTTGAGAAAGCGAAAAAGCTAAGACCTGACGTAATTACCATGGACATCGAGATGCCTGTCATGGACGGTATTACTGCCGTTCGTGAAATTATGGCTGCGTCTCCAACGCCTATTTTGATGTTTTCATCGTTAACGCATGATGGTGCAAGAGCAACGTTAGATGCGTTAGACGCGGGTGCTCTAGATTTCTTACCTAAGAAATTTGAAGACATCGCTCGTAACCGTGGCGATGCTGTCGCATTGCTTCAACAGCGCGTGATTCAGATTGCTGCAAAGCGCGCGTTTATGCGACGCACTCCTGTTGCGCCAAGAGCTACCGCAACAGCTACGGCGTCAACATCAGCGCCATTGCGCCAATCTATTTCAGCAACAGCCCCTGCTGCTAAACCCGCGGTTGCTTCAACCGCGAAATTCAGAGCTTCGGGTAAAAAGTATCAATTAACTGCAATTGGTACTTCTACTGGTGGGCCAGTTGCACTACAGAAAATTTTGACACGCATCCCTGCCAGCTACCCGCATCCGATTGTGTTAGTGCAGCATATGCCAGCAACGTTCACCGCTGCTTTTGCTAGCCGATTGAATACCCTGTGTAAGATTGAAGTTCGTGAAGCTCAAGATGGAGACCTGTTGAAACCTGGGGTGGCTTATCTTGCTCCAGGCGGAAAGCAAATGATGATTGATGGTCGCCCGGGTTCGGCGCGTCTGAAGATTATCGATGGTGGTGACCGAATGAACTACAAGCCTTGTGTGGATGTCACTTTTGGTTCTGCAGCTAAGATCTACGGCGATAAAGTGTTGTCTATGATACTGACCGGTATGGGTGCTGATGGTCGAGAAGGTTCTCGCATGTTAAAAACAGCGGGTTCGACCATTTGGGCGCAAGACGAAGATAGTTGTGTTGTATATGGTATGCCTCAAGCTGTAGCAAAAGCTGGCATTTCTACTGAAGACCTACCTCTAGACCGCGTTGCGGAACGGATTTTGGTCGAAGTTGGGTTAGCTTAGGTAAATCGACATGATTGTTTGGAGTGTTGCAAACCAAAAAGGTGGCGTTGGGAAAACGACGACGACAGTGACCCTAGCTGGCTTACTTGCCTTAAAGGGTCATCGTGTGTTGTTGGTTGATACTGACCCACATGCATCACTAACCACCTATCTGGGTTACGACTCAGATACGGTGGAATCGAGCCTGTTTGATCTGTTCCAGCTGCGTGAGTTTTCTACGCAAGCTGTGAGAGCGTTGACTATACAGACCGAAATTGAAGGTATCGATATTATTCCCGCACACATGTCATTGGCGACATTAGACCGTGTAATGGGAAATCGAAGTGGTATGGGCTTGATCTTAAAGCGTGCTTTAGCCGCTTTGAAAGATGACTATGACTACGTGCTTATCGATTGTCCGCCTATTCTTGGTGTGATGATGGTGAATGCGTTGGCTGCCAGTGATCGTATCTTGATTCCGGTACAGACTGAATTTTTGGCGATGAAGGGTTTAGAGCGCATGATTCGCACTCTAACCATTATGCAGAAGTCTCGCAAAACACCGTTTAAGGTGACGATTGTCCCGACGATGTACGACAAGCGAACGAAAGCATCATTGCAAACATTGACTCAGCTTAAAGATGACTATCCAAACCAAGTTTGGACCTCTGCTGTGCCGATTGATACCAAGTTTCGCGATGCCAGTCTAAAACGTTTGCCAGCATCTCATTTCGCATCGGGTAGCCGTGGTGTATTTGCTTATAAACAGCTGCTTATTTATCTCGAGAGGTTAGCGATAAATGAGCGCGAATAACGAATCGACATTGACGCAACCAAGTTTATCGAGTGAACAAGCAATCGATGATTACTTTACCGCGCTGTTAGGCGATGAAAACTTTGAATCTGATGCTTTTCTTGTTGACGAGTCTAGCGGCGAATCACAAACTAAAGAGCCAGAGCCAGAGCCAGAGCC
>NZ_AJZM02000205.1 GCF_000272405.2 Vibrio tasmaniensis 1F-187 | reverse complement strand
ACTGAATTACGCAACAAAGCCATAGATGAACGAAATTTAGTACAATTGATGGCATAAGAAACTAGATAGAAATATTCTATATTTAAATGCAGAATTTTTCTGTCTAAGAACTGTTAGGCATTTAAGCGCTTAATCAATAACAAATGAGGAAATTAAGTTGTCAGAAAATAACAAAATAGAAGCGGCATCCAATTCTGTTAGAAGGCTATGGGAAAAGCATGGTATCCAAGAACCAATGAGATTTCTTGGCTTTTGTATGAGCTTATTGCCAATACCTGTAATTCAACAAACTGGTATGGCACTAGACAGGCATATGAGTGACAAAGCGTTTCAAGCTGAGCTTGAAAATATATGGGATGCCGTCAAACAAGAAAATGGTATGGTTTCTCGTGTTGAAAGCTTAGAAGAGTCAATTCAAGAAATCGCTAAAACGATTGAATCGAAGCCAGAGTTAAAACAATTGAGTGAGCAATTTATAAATCGACTGGGCAGTTCACAAGAAGAGTTTTCTGTGTTGACAGAAAACGAAAGCTATCAAGAGTTGGTAAATTCGATTGTACATGCTGATATTTCACAGTTTGTAGCTCGCACTGGGAGTACAAATCGATTACAAGGTACAACCGTAAACTCTGAACGTACGCTGTTACATGCTACCGGAAATAGTCGGAATATCGTAAATGACACAACTTTCCAAGGTGCGCAAGGTGCTGTGTCAATGCAAGGTATTAGCACGCAGGGTTCGGTTTCAGTTGAAGGCAGCGGTATCGGCTTTGCTCCTGGCGGCAGCATTATTTTTGGTGGAAATCCAAACGAAGTTTCTGGGCAATGCCCTTTTTGCACTAAGACAATCTATGCTGACAAACTCGAATTAAGAAAGTTTAGTCAAATAAAGTGCAGTCATTGCAATAATGTAATGTCATTCAATTTACCAAATGCCTAACAAGGCGCTAAAGACGGACTAACAAACGTTTGGCGGTTTTGTTTCGGTTGAGTCCTGTGTCTATGGTGGTCAAATTGAGTTAGGTGGTCGGTTTGTTAGCCACTTAGCTTGGCGTTAGCCGTAGTCAAAAGTATGGAGATTTAATGAAGTATTATTATGCTTATCACGGACCGAAGAATGATAAAGATTTTGAATGGGAGTTTGGCTACGGGCTGACGAGTAAAAGTAAGAGAGATAAGGTTGCTATTGGTTCAAAAGTTATTGTTATTCAAAAGCCAGCTAAAGCTTCAAAGTTCCGTTTGTGTGGTGTGTTCGAGATCACTAAACACTATGATGATATTACAAATGTCTTTCCATACCGTTTTGAGTTAGAAAACAAGTCCAAACTATCCGAGTATATAATTTTAAATGATACCAAGTTAAGTGATGAACTTCCTGTAATTACCGGAGGAAATAAAGGTTGGAGTAATTTTCAGAAACACTTTTGTGCTCAAGGAATTACTTTTCAAAAACACATTGAACCTGAGGTTTCTGAGATATTGATGTCTTTTTTAGACTTTCAAGACGAGACTTTTGACAGTGTCCTTGATAGTTTCCGAGAAAAAGTCATTCGCTCTTCAAAGTCGTCGCAACATGAACGTCAAAAACGTCTAAAGTCTGCTAGTGCGAAGCCAACTCAGAAAACTGTATCGACTATTGTTTATAATCGAAACCCTGACGTTGTTGCAGAGGTTCTTTATCGAGCAAAGGACAATTGTGAAAAATGCCACCAAACAGCTCCATTTAAGCGTAAATCAGATGGTAGCCCATATTTAGAGGTTCATCATAAAATTCCTTTAGCGAAAGGTGGTGATGATACTGTTGAAAATGCTATTGCTATTTGTCCAAATTGTCATAGAGAAGCACACTACGGCTAACAAGAATTTAAAGCGGGACTGCTAACAGTTTGCTCGGTTTCGCTTCGCTACACAATTTTAGCAAACTATTATCAGCCCCTTAAATGGGCGTTAGCCGTAAAAAATATCAGCTACATACTCTCTAAGGGTAATAAATAAATTATGTCAAAGAAAAGTAGAGTTTCTCGTTCTAAGGAAGACTTAAAGATCGAGTTAAAAGAACAGCTTCAAATACTCCAACATGCTTGCAAAAGCTACGATGATGGTCTTGAAGCTATAGGGAAGCATATAGCTTTGAGTTTACGAGTACTCTTGCATCATCATGGGCAATCCCGATCATTGCTTGAACAACTCGGGTTGCGAAATAAACGATTTTTTGATTCTGCCGGACCTTTGAGCCCAACAAATCTTCTTACAGAATGCAATCTGGTTGGTGGTACGGTTAACAGTAGTGGTGGGTCTTATACACCTTTAGTTCAAATGGGCGGGGGTCCTATTCCACCAAGAAAGGTGGAGTTTTCTAAGTGGTGGAATGAACCTGTACTAAAAGATAATCGAGGAAGAACATTCTCACGTAGAGAACTAGTCAATAATGTAGCTAATACAGATGGAGGCGCTCACGTAGATCCATCCCTCGAAGAGTCTTATATGGACTTATCTAGGCGTAACTCTCTTGGTTGGAACTTTAGTGATGGTAACGTTGAAGAAGCATTCAAAGGGCGTGCGGAACTAGCTTGCATGAGACAAATAGCACACGAGCTAATGATTAGCATTGAAAACAATGCTCCTGCATATTTCCCTAACAATTACGGCTAACTAATAAGGATTAAGGTGTT
>NZ_AJZM02000204.1 GCF_000272405.2 Vibrio tasmaniensis 1F-187 | reverse complement strand
AACCACGAAAGGTCAACACGCCCTGATCAGTGCCAAATAAGAAGCACAAGGAAGCAAAGATGGAGACAACCACATCCCATGAGCGAGTAATAGACGCACAAGCTTATCAGCAGCTTGAAGCGATACTGGCTCAAAAAATAGAAACAGAACGCATTGTCACGCAAGAGGCAAAGCGATTGGCTTACGGCACCGATGCGAGTTTCTATCGCTTGGTGCCGAAAATGGTTCTAAGGCTCAAGAACTTAGACGAAGTCATATTCACCATTCAAAGTTGTCGCGAACTCGGTATTCATTTTACCTTTCGCGCCGCGGGCACCAGCCTGTCAGGGCAAGCGGTTTCAGACTCGGTACTCATCACACTGACCGACGACTGGCGCGGCCACGAAATCGTCGACAACGGCAATCAGATCATCCTTCAACCGGGTGTGATTGGTGCAGATGCCAACAAATACCTTGCCCCTTTCCAACGTAAAATCGGCCCAGATCCAGCCTCTATCAATACCTGTAAAATCGGTGGTATTGCAGCGAACAACGCCAGTGGCATGTGTTGTGGTACTGCGCAAAACTCGTACCGCACCGTTGAGAGCATGAAAATCGTATTGAGTGATGGCTCCCTGCTTGATACGGCTGATAACGCAAGTGTTGAGGCATTCAAGCAATCACACAAAGAACTGTTTGAAGGCATTGTTGAATTACATCAACAGACAGCGTCAAACCAAGAACTTGCAGACAGAATCCGCCACAAATACCGCCTCAAAAACACTACGGGCTACGCTCTGAATGCATTGGTCGATTACCACGACCCAATCGAAATCATTAAACACCTGATGATCGGTTCTGAAGGCACGCTAGGCTTCATCGCTGAGATTACCTACAACACGGTGATCGAACATCCGAACAAAGCTTCGGCTCTGTTGGTGTTTGCCGACATCGAACAAGCCAGTAAAGCCGTTACTACGCTATCAAAAACACCCGTTGCTGCGGTTGAATTGATGGATGGCAGAGCACTGCGTTCAGTGGCGGATAAACCGGGTATGCCTGCATTTATGCCAAGCTTGGACTTAGAAGCCGCGGCGATTTTGGTTGAATCACACGCCAGCTCCCAGCCGGACTTAGATTTACAATGTAAATCAATTTTGGGTGCACTAACTGAGTACACGATTGTTGAATCGGTGCCTTTCACTTCCGATCCAAAGACAGTCGCAACCCTATGGGGCATTCGAAAAGGCATGTTCCCTGCGGTTGGAGCCGTTCGTGAAGTTGGCACTACCGTTATCATCGAAGACGTGGCTTTTCCTGTCGAAAACCTTGCTAATGGTATTCGAGAGCTGCAAGAGCTGTTCGATAAATACGACTACAGCGAAGCGATTATTTTTGGTCACGCCCTCGAAGGCAACCTGCACTTTGTGTTTACTCAAGGTTTTGACAGCCAAACAGAAATTGATCGCTACGGCGGTTTCATGGATGACGTTGCCGAACTGGTCGCGGTGAAATACCAAGGTTCACTGAAAGCAGAACATGGCACTGGCCGTAATATGGCGCCTTATGTCGAATTGGAATGGGGCAAAGATGGCTACGCCTTGATGCAACAGATCAAAGCCTTGTTTGATCCAGAAAGACTGCTCAACCCCGGCGTTATTATTAACGACAATCCAAATTCACACATAACGAATTTGAAGCCAATGCCTGCTGCTGACGACCTTGTCGACCGCTGTATTGAATGTGGCTTCTGCGAGCCTGTTTGTCCGTCTCGTACCTTAACCCTATCGCCTCGCCAACGTATCGTGCTGTACCGCGAGTTACAACGCCGCCGTGCTGCAGGTGAAGAAATAGAAGCAAGCGAACTAGAGAAAACCTTCGAATATCAAGGTATCGATACCTGCGCTGCAACCGGCCTGTGTGCCGAGCGTTGCCCAGTGGGAATCAACACCGGTGATTTGATTAAGAAGCTTCGTATTGCCAAGTACGAGAAATTTACGCCAATCGCTAAGTGGACAGCGGATCATTTCTCGACCACCACTAAACTGACTAAGGCTGGCCTCAAAACCAACCAAGTGGCGAGCAAAGTATTGGGCGCAAACACAGTCGGCAAGCTAACCAACGGCTTGCGCTCAATAACTAAAGGCGCGACACCAGTTTGGATGCCGGAGATGCCACAATCCAATAGCCACTCGCTAGTCTCATCACCAGTGACGGCAGAAAACTCAAGCAATCATAAGAAGGTGGTTTACCTC
This sequence comes from Vibrio tasmaniensis 1F-187, assembly GCF_000272405.2. GTDB lineage: Bacteria > Pseudomonadota > Gammaproteobacteria > Enterobacterales > Vibrionaceae > Vibrio > Vibrio tasmaniensis_A. Next base: position 4,764 of record NZ_AJZM02000204.1, on the reverse strand, counting down.
CCTTCCTGTGCAAGTCGCACCATGGGACAACAAAGCGATGCGGGCGACCAACGTCCTCTAACTGAAGTGACCATGTCTTTGCTTAACAAAGCAGGATTTGAGGTGATTCTTCCGAAGAAGCTAGATGACCAATGTTGTGGCATGCCTTACGACAGCAAAGGGATGATCGATTTAGCCCAATCTAAAGCTCAACAGCTCGAAGAAGTGTTGTGGCAGGCCAGTCGTCAGGGTGAATACCCAGTCTTAATGGATACTAGCCCATGTGCTAAACGCAGTATTGAACAGTTCACCAAACCGTTAGAGGTACTAGAGCCGACAGGGTTTGTGAACCAATACTTGCTTGAGCACCTGACACTTGAGCCACTGCAAGAAACCGTGATGCTGCATGTGACTTGTAGCTCTCGTCGAATGGGCTTGGAAGGCGCGATGTTGAGCCTTGCTAAAGCCTGTACCGAAGAAGTCATCGTTCCTGAGCATATTCAATGCTGTGGTTGGGCGGGTGATAAAGGTTTTACCACTCCAGAACTGAATGAGGCGGCGGTACACCCACTCAAAGAACAAGTACCGAGCAACTGCACTCGCGGCTTTAGTAACAGCCGAACCTGTGAGATCGGTTTGTCGCATCACAGTGGCATTCCGTATCAATCCATCTTGTACTTGGTGGACGAAGTGGCGCAGTAGCTTCACTCTTAGTACAGAGCAATTTGCTCTCACTTAAAACAAAAATGGCAGCCCAGTCAGGCTGCCATTTCTTTATTCGTTTGTTCGAAAGATGCTACTTAACTGGATGTTGATGAGCTAACCGTTATTAAGCTAGATATTACAAAGCTAAGCGCATCAACTCTTCTGGCGAGTAGTGTTCTGCTTCTGCACCTTTGGCGATTAAGTCGATCACTTGAAATTCGCTCATGTCACCAAACTCTTTGGTTAAGTAATCACGAAACGCTTTCTCATTCGGCCATTTACCTCGCACGATATAGCCCTCTTCTTTGTCAAAATCTTCCGTTTCAAAGAATGAAAAGTCCGTCATACCAATATTGTGGCAATACAAAACGAGATACATAATTTTTCCTCAAAAATGGGGTTACTAATAAAAACTCACTGGCAGATAGAAATCAAGCTCAAACACTTCATCACTGTTGAGAAAATGATTCTGATGATAATGCACATACGCGGGAGTCGAGCGCTGTTTGAAACCAGAAGCAGGTAACCATTTTTCTAATACCATACTGATCTGTGGTAGCAGTTCACCATAACGGCCATTCAGTCGAAATACCGCGTGTAACCCACCCGGAATCACCATCTGGTTCACAACACTGCGATACTTAATCGGCTCATCAATCGCGATACACGCCACATAGCGGCACTGGTCCATTTCCACCCAAGCAGGGTTTGAGTGATGCAAACCAAATTGGCTCGAAAAGTCACGCTGTTCTGAGTTCGCCCACGCTTTCAATATCAACCACGCGTTGCGAATAGAACGGTTATAACCCGTATGTCGAACATAAGCCGCCATTCGCTCCGGTGTTTCAACGATCTTCGGTTCAGGTAACACTCGCTGCGCTACGTTCAAATAACCCGCCGCTACTTCGGGATCTTTCAAATAGGGTTTTTCTGCTATCTGTAAGTCGTGTTTACGCCATTCTCCCGGTGACATGTTAAAGGTCGCTTTGAATGCTCGGCTAAATGAAGACACCGAACTAAAGCCACATTTACTAGCAATCTCTACCACTGACGACGTGGTATCGAACATCAATTGATTGGCTGCATACTCCATTCGAGTGCGTCGAATGTACTGATGTAGCGACTCCCCAACCACGCTTTTAAAGGTGCGATGAAAATGTTGCTCTGAATAAGCCGCAATCTCGGAGAGCGCTTTTGCCGACAGAGGTTGGCTGATGTCTTGATGAATATGGAACAAAACATCATTGATTCGGGATAAGTGTTGTCGTGACATCGTTTAAATAGCATAAATGGACATGTTTAAGAGCATAAACGGACACGCTAGTTTTTACAATTGCCGTGTAATATCAAGCGATAGAATAAAAACGATAAAAGACGAGACACAACACATGGAAATCGCACAGTCATTACAACAGATTCAATCTTCATACATTCGAGAGATCCTAGCAGCCGCAAGCGATCCAAATGTTATTTCGTTGGCCGGTGGTTTACCCGATGCGAAAACATTCCCTATCGATTTAATGAAGCCTACGCTAGAAAACCTAGCGAACATGCCTGAAGTTTTCCAATACGGTTCGACCGCAGGTTATGGCCCGTTGCTTGATCACCTAACACAAAGCTACCAATTGCCAGAATCTCACACGGCAATGATCTGTACAGGTTCTCAGCAAGGTTTGGATTTGATTGCGCGTGCGTATGTTGACCCGGGTGATGTGGTTGTGATGGAAGCGCCAAGCTACTTAGGTGCGATGCAGGTGTTTGGCCTAGTTCAAGCAAACATCGCTACCGTGTCTCAAACTGAATTTGGCCCAAATCTAGACGAACTAGAAACCTGCTTTGCACAGCAATCACCGAAAATGTTCTATGCCGTGCCTGATTTCCACAACCCAACAGGTGTGTGCTGGGCAACAGAAACTCGTCAAAAAGTCGCTGAACTGTGCATCAAATACAACGTGGCATTCATTGAAGATGCACCATACCGTGAGCTACGTTTCACCGGTACAGAACTACCGTTGGTTTCTTCGTTCTGCCCTGACAACTCTATCGTTCTTCGTTCATTCTCTAAAATTGCATCGCCAGGTTTACGTATTGGCGCGGTAACAGGTAAACGCAGCTACCTTGAGCCATTAATCAAAGTAAAACAAGGCGCTGACTTGCACTCAAGTGTACCCATGCAAGCGCTGCTTGTCGGTCTTCTAAAACATGAAGACTTTGGCGTACACATGGAAAACATTCGCACCTTGTACAAGTCTCGTTATGAAGTGCTGTTTTCAGAGCTAGAAAAACAGCTGCCTACTGACTGTGTATTAAAATCCGTTGATGGCGGAATGTTCATTTGGGTTGAAATCCCAGAGTGCGATACCTTCGAATTAGCTAAGACTCTGCTATCGAATGGCGTAGCGGTAGTACCAAGCCCAGTATTCTATCCAAAGGCTGATGAAGCTAAAGCTGCACTGCGCTTAAACTTCACCAACGCCAACCCAGAAGAATTAACAGAAGCGGTAAAACGCTTAGCGGAAGTACTTAACCAAGCGTAATCGCTGATTAAGTCAGACAGATTCAATACCAAGGCCCTGCTGTTTTTACAGCAGGGCCTTTTGGTTTGGGAATACATGTTGTAATTCGAACCTGATAAAACAGTTTTGTTGAATTTCCTAGCCCATAAACCACATAAATAGAAATGATAAATAGCCCTACTTTTGGTTGGTTTTTGTCCATCCTTGGCTTGGTTATACTGCGGCGGATTTTAATAAGCCAATATGGGCAAACCTGAGTAAATTAAACTCAGTCTGTATCATAAAAGGCAACCGCTCTGGATTTACGTTCCAGCTCGCAGAAAGGAAAAACCATGTCTCAATATGTTGTATGTGCTCTGTATAAATTCGTAGCACTTGATGATTACCAAGAAATTCGCCAACCACTCACTGACGTGTTAGAAACCAACCAAATCCGCGGTACTTTGCTACTTGCGAGTGAAGGTATCAACGGCACCGTTGCAGGTAAGCGCGAATCTATCGACGCTCTTCTTCAATGGTTCAAACAAGATTCTCGTTTGGCTGATGTTGTTTACAAAGAGTCGTTCAACGAAGAACAACCATTCAACCGCACCAAGGTTAAGCTTAAGAAAGAGATCGTAACCATGGGCGTTGAGGGTATCGACCCACGCCACGTTGTTGGCACTTACGTGAAACCAAACGAGTGGAACGCTCTGATTTCTGATCCTGATGTAATTCTGGTTGATACCCGTAACGACTACGAAGTGGACATCGGCACATTCAAAAATGCTGTAAACCCAAACACAGAAACCTTCCGTGAATTCCCTCAGTACGTTGAAGAAAATCTTGATCCTAAGAAGCACAAGAAAGTTGCGATGTTCTGTACTGGCGGTATTCGTTGCGAAAAATCAACAGCCTACATGAAAGAGCAAGGCTTTGATGAGGTTTACCACCTTGAAGGCGGCATTCTTAAGTACCTAGAAGAAGTACCAGAAGAAGAGAGCATGTGGGAAGGCGACTGCTACGTATTTGATGGCCGTGTTGCAGTAAACCACCAGCTAGAAAAGAGCGGCTACGATGTGTGTAACGCTTGTCGTCTGCCAATCACTGACGAAGACAAAGCCTCTGAGCACTTCGAGAAAGGCGTAAGCTGCCCTAAATGTGTTGATAAGCACAGCGACGAGCAAAAAGCCCGTTTCCGTGAACGTGAAAAGCAAGTTCAATTGTCGAATGCTCGTGGCGAAACCCACGTAGGCGGCGATGCTGCTCACCTTATCGATCAACGTAAGAAAGAGAAGCTTGCACACAAAGAGCAGCAACGCTCTGGCAAGAAAGCGAAGTAAACGCTCTGCTTTAAACTCTTAGGATTCTAAACATATAACTATAAATAGTTAGCTATATACATACAAAAGGGCGCAAGTTCGAAGATGATTCCTCGAGTTTGTGCCCTTTTTTGATCGCTTTACGGCTTTGTGTTTTGAACCACATTTCTTTCGATAAATTGCTTCTATACTGTCAGGGCGTGTTGACCTTCCGCGGTTGGATTTTGTTCGAGATAAACGCGTTTTAATCGCGGCGAGGGAGA
>NZ_AJZM02000203.1 GCF_000272405.2 Vibrio tasmaniensis 1F-187 | reverse complement strand
CGTTACAAAACAATTATTGGCCCCAAATTACACAGTAGAGACTTTAACAATCAACAACAGGAAATGATGCTAGCGGCATCAATATTAAATCGATTTACGCAGCTTGGTATGCCTGAGAGCTATCGAGTCGCCTAATGACATCAAAAGACAAAGTGGGTTGATTACGGAAACAAAGCCACTCAGAAGTGGCTGATGAACCGTACTTTTTGTCGCCCCAATATACAACGAGATTAAAAGATCTCCCTCAGATCATATATTGAAGGTTTCTAAACCTAGATTTGTGTATGGACAACTTTCGTGAGGAACGAGCGAATAGTTGTCCATACACAAATCCGACAAAGCAACGCCAAAGCGTTGCCCGTCAGGTTTATGCATTCGTTACTCTCTATGGCACCAATACTTACGGAAATTGGAAGTCCGTAGTAGGAAAGTAGAAAAACATTGATCGATGAACGTTAAGCTAGTTTTTCTAATATTCTTTATTTTATGTGGATAAGTAGTTTTTTTATTTACTAAATTGAGTTTATCCACATTATCCACAATCTCTATAACAGTATATAACCTCTATATGATCTATAATTTATATAAGATCTATAATTGCTAAAAAACACTTTAAAATCATAATGATATTGAGGTTTTGGCAACATATTATTAGTGTGATTGATCTTGTAGTTAGTCTTGTTGATCTTTTAATTAGTCTGGGGGTAACAAGAAATTAGTGTTATTGATCTAAATTTTAGTGTGAAGGTTACATTTTTTTAGTGTCCAAACAGACTTTATCCCATAAGTCTTGATATTGAGTGTTTCATTTTAGTATTTCTATTAAGGTTACAGGAATTTAGTCTAAAATTGTGAATTACGTTCTTGAGGTTACTGAAATTTAGTCTTATCCTTGTACTACACTAATAATCTGTTACCTGAAACTAATTACTATGACTGACCATCGACAGTTGATCACAACTGAAGACTACCGTGAATTGCCTAATGACTTTTTTAAGAAAAGCCATGCTTTAGTTTTTAGCCAGCTAGGACTGACGGCGAGAGAGCATGATACATTTGCACTCTTCCTCTCTCGACTACACGAAGACCATTGGGTTGCGTATCAGGAAGGTCGACACGTATACGCACCTGAATATACGTTTCAATCTGAAGTGTTAAAGGAGTGGTTTGGTCTTTCAGCAAAGCAGCTTTATCCAACATTAAAGCCTATGGCTAAAAGGCTCTCATCGCGCAAAGTAGGCTTAATGAACGATGCTGATCAAGAATTTGATTTTATGCCTCTTTTTAGTCGAGTTGCGTATAAAAAAGGGGCGCTAATTATGGTGCCTAACGCTGAATTAATGGATGCTTATCTTGCTCAGTCAGCTGGCCACGCTCAAATTAACCATTTATCTTTTCGTAGTTTGAAGTCAGAACATTCTAAGCGCCTTTACACTATTCTATCTCGCTTTAAAAAGCCTGGAATGAAGTTGCATGAGCAATCGATAGCGCAATTACATGGTTTATTCGGTCTCTTAGATGAGCAAGGGAAGTTAACCAAATCCAGTTATACCAACAACAAGGTCTTCATGGAACGATGTATTCGTAAGCCAATCGAAGAGCTTGCTTCTAACGAAGAAGTGAGAAAAGAGCTAAGCTTTTTGGTTGATGAAGAGTCTGGATCGTATGGTTATAAAGCTCGTTATCGAGGAAAGAGTATTGTTGCGCTTGAGTTCCTTTTCCAATGGAAGCAAAAAAGTGACAATAAAGGTGAGGCATTGGAAAGAGCAAAGTTAGCTGAAGAGCTAGCACCTGATAACCCGATGTTAAAACTCGCAAAAGAAGCCTTTAATATTGTACTTTCATACCCTGTCAATGGTGAGTTAAGTAAACACCATAAACTCGCCATTGAAAGTGTTAGGATGGGTATTATCGTAATGCCTGCAGATATGCAGTTTGATTCTATTTTCTATCACAGGTTAGAGTTAATGGAATTATGATTTTCAGGTAACAGATTTTTAGTGTTTTGCAGCTAACACTAAAAATTTGTTACCTTCAGTGATACTGATCTCAAGTTTTATATTCATCAACTTTGTTATGACATCTAAATAATGAGGTGGTTTGTTGTTAATAGGGCAAAACAACCCCCATTGTCCCCATTAAAAACCCCGCTCATTGGCGGGGTTGTTATTTACTTATCTTGCACTTTTTCAGAAACAAACCGTATGATATCGTCATACACATCAACGGGCAATCTACTCAATTCAATCTTAAGCCCCCGCTTATCACTGCTGTGAGATACCTTTGCATACTTGTTCTTGTCATCGAACAGCGCTAATGGTTTAGTCTTCCAGCTTATTTTATCTTTACCCTTTAAAAGCTTCGACTCCATCTGAGCAAGAACTTGCTTTTGTTTATCTTCTACAGAGACTAAATTATCTACATCCACCTTAAGTGAACTGATGAAATGTGCCGTTGTAGTACCTTCTTTATCTAACTGCTTTTCCACTTTAGCCAGCTTAGCGTAGTAACCATTTGGGATCCCTTCGCAATCAGGAAAGACCTCAATCAAACGCTGATCAACTGATGCTGCAGCAAAGCGCTTTCGGCAAGTTTCACGTCCAATATTCAGATAGTCAGCTAGTTCATCGAGCTTCGTAAAGCCTTGTGCTTGCATCACGCTTTTGTAATCAGCTCCCAATTCTCGGTAAGACAAGCGCTTTACAGATTGAGTAGTTTGAATAAAAGCGAGCAAATCAGCTTGGTCGATCTCCCCTTCAATAACCCATAGAGGTAAATCTTTTTTAGCATGGATGCAAGTGAAACGGCGACGTGAGCTATCAAGTAACTGGTAAGTGCCCTGCCCGTCTTTGGTCGCGACGCCTTCAGTATGTACGCCCTCTTCCTGAACGCTTGGTAATATATCACGCACAGCATCAAGCGTAAGCGAATCTTGGCGACGTGGATTTAAAGGGTGAATTGCAGTTTTAACTTCAAGTTCATCTGATTTAACCACCACTAGATCGGAAGAGCG
>NZ_AJZM02000202.1 GCF_000272405.2 Vibrio tasmaniensis 1F-187 | reverse complement strand
AGTGCATAACCTAACCCTTTAAAAGCTTCAATTAATTCTTTTTGTGATTCAACTTCTTTTGCTAATAACTGTTCAAATTGTCCTTGAATATTCTTCATCTCTTCATCAAAGTTTATTTCTATATCATGATCAATGAATGGAATATATTTACTCGGAATTAAAGAAAAATCTTTGTCTATTATTTTTTCCAGTTTAACCGAATGACATAATTCTGGAATATTTGAATATTTTTCTTTCCAATCTTTTTGCTGCCAATTGTGGTAAGTTTCAGAAATCTCTTGAATATCTTCGGATGTCAATTGCTTATATTTCTTTTCAAATTCAGAGCCTTTTCTGCGTAGATCCATAAACAAAACCTCACCTTCTCTAGCTCGGTAATTTTTATCTTTTTCACTCACATGAACATTATGTTCTTTTTTATTCTTATTTATAATCCATAGGGTTACACTAATATCTGTCGAGTAAAACATATCTCGTGGCAAAGTAATTATCGCTTCAACTAGATCATTTTCGATCATTTTTTTACGTATTTTGTACTCCTCTCCTCCACCAGACAAAGCACCACTTGCCAAAACAAATGCCGCAACACCATTCTCAGATAGTTTTGAAATCATGTGTAATATCCACCCATAATTTGCATTACTTACTGGTGGAACATCATACCCATTCCAACGATGATCATCGTTTAGTTCATCTGTTGCACGCCAATCTTTCAAGTTAAAAGGCGGATTCGCCATAATAAAATCGGCTTTGAGTAGTTCATGCTGATCTCTACCGAAGGTATCTTTCGCTGCTGCCCCTAAGTTAGCAGATATCCCCCTAATCGCTAGATTCATTTTAGCTAGTTTATATGTCGTAGGCGTTGCTTCTTGTCCATAAATAGCAACATCTCTAGTATTACCTTTATGGCTTTCGATAAACTTTATAGATTGAACAAACATACCGCCAGAGCCACAGCAAGGATCGTAAATTTTACCTTTGTATGGTTCAATCAATTCGGCAATAAGATTAACAACGCTTTTAGGTGTATAGAACTCCCCTTTACCTTTACCTTCCGCAATAGCAAACTTAGCTAAAAAATACTCATAAACTCGGCCGACTATATCTTCATGCGGGTTACTTAACGTTTCTATATTATTCACAACATCAACCAAAGCAGCTAACTTGCTGGTATCAAATTCTAATTGTGAAAAGTAGTTTTTAGGCAAAGCTCCCTGCAACGCTCTATTGTTTTTCTCAATAGTACTCAAAGCAGTATCAATTTTAATCGCAAGATCTTCTTGTTTTGCGTGTTGTTGAACAAAACTCCAACGGCTTTCAGGTGGTAAATAGAATACGTTATCTTTAGTATAAGCTGGGACCATATCAATATGCTTTTCAAGCCCCGCATCAATCAGTTTTTGACGTTGCTTCTCGAAAGTATCACTTATGAACTTTAAGAAAATCAGGCTCAATACAATGTGTTTGTATTCTGATGATTCAACACTACCACGCAGTTTGTTAGCTGCATCCCAGAGTGTTTCTTCAAATGATTTTTCTTTTTTCTTTGCTACTGGTGTTTTAGCCATGTGATCCTGTTTCCACTTAAAATTTTGATAAATTTTACCCTAATATGAAACAAGCAACTAGGAGATGACGCACTGATTAAGAATTAAAGGAGGCTCATGAAATTGAACTGGTGTAAATTGGTGATTTTATGTACAAAGTGGAGGTTTTCATGCGTTGTAAGCAACTTTATGAAATAGAGTCCCCCCCTGATGTGCTTTGCAGCAACTCAGCTCTGACTGTTTAGATGCTAAATAAGAATTTTTACTAAAAAAACACGCCCTACACCAATAAATGGTAATTAAACTAAATTACTGACATTACTTTCCATTGAAGGGTCAAAAAATAGATGAGATAAATATCTTTCAAACCGAAACTTAATCACACAGGTTTAGCTCATATTGAATGTCACCACAAACAGGCTTTGTTGCGTAATTAAATT
>NZ_AJZM02000201.1 GCF_000272405.2 Vibrio tasmaniensis 1F-187 | reverse complement strand
CAACACCTTAATCCTTATTTGTTATGCGTTTTTTACCACTTAGGAACCATGCTCAATGCACTGTGTATTTGGTCTCTAGCAATATCACCGAATAAGTGAGTTTTTGCCATAAGCATATTAACAGCAGCACCGTTTGAAGCAGTTTGATTACGAATACGTTCTTTAGCTGCAAATGCAGGTTTTTGACGTTTATAGACATCTTCCCACCAATCTCTACCATGTCTCTTAAGTAAGCTAGCTTTGATAGACTTGAAACGTTGTCTACTATCGCTACCCTCACCAGAAGCCAACACACTTGCCCATATCATGCGCTTTTGCAGATCATTTGGAAGCCAGTTTTGCTTTTGAAGATCTGAGATAACTTCGGGATGAAGATAGAGAGTATTCTCTGACACTTTTCTGGCAATCCACAGCGATTGAGCACGCTCGAACGCAGCTTTCTTCTCTTGGGAACTGTAACCTTGGCAATGTTGCTTCCAAGTTTCCAGCTCATCAATTGAAGCTAATTTCTGAACTAGTTCTTCCAATGTCAAATCCTCCGGAAACGTATAACGAATGACATGGATTCCCC
>NZ_AJZM02000200.1 GCF_000272405.2 Vibrio tasmaniensis 1F-187 | reverse complement strand
TGTCTAAAGAAAAATTTGAACGTACGAAACCGCACGTAAACGTTGGTACTATCGGCCACGTTGACCACGGTAAAACAACTCTAACTGCTGCTATCTGTACTACACTTGCAAAAGTGTACGGCGGTGTTGCTAAAGATTTCGCATCTATCGATAACGCTCCAGAAGAGCGCGAGCGCGGTATCACAATCGCAACTTCTCACGTTGAGTACGATACTCCTGAACGTCACTACGCACACGTAGACTGTCCTGGACACGCCGATTATGTTAAAAACATGATCACTGGTGCTGCTCAAATGGACGGCGGTATCCTAGTTGTTGCTGCTACAGATGGCCCTATGCCACAAACTCGTGAGCACATCCTACTTGGTCGTCAAGTTGGTATCCCTTACATCATCGTATTCATGAACAAATGTGACATGGTTGATGACGAAGAGTTACTTGAGCTAGTAGAAATGGAAGTTCGTGAACTTCTTTCTGAGTACGAGTACCCAGGAGACGACCTACCAGTAATTCAAGGTTCTGCACTTGGCGCTCTAAACGGCGAAAAGCAGTGGGAAGACAAGATCGTTGAGCTTGCAGAAGCACTAGATTCTTACATTCCACTTCCAGAGCGTGCTGTTGATCTACCGTTCCTACTTCCTATTGAAGATGTATTCTCAATCCAAGGTCGTGGTACTGTAGTTACTGGTCGTATCGAGCGCGGTATCCTACGTGTAGGTGACGAAGTAGAAATCGTTGGTATCAAAGAGACTACTCTTACTACTTGTACTGGTGTTGAAATGTTCCGTAAACTGCTTGACGAAGGTCGTGCAGGTGAGAACGTTGGTGCACTTCTACGTGGTACTAAGCGTGATGACGTTGAACGTGGCCAAGTACTTTCTGCTAAAGGTTCAATCAACCCACACACTAAGTTTGAGTCTGAAGTATACGTACTTTCTAAAGACGAAGGCGGCCGTCACACTCCTTTCTTCAAGGGTTACCGTCCACAGTTCTACTTCCGTACAACTGACGTAACAGGCGACATCACTCTACCTGAAGGCGTAGAAATGGTAATGCCAGGTGACAACGTTCAAATGACTGTTGAGCTAATCGCTCCAATCGCAATGGACGAAGGTCTACGTTTCGCAATCCGCGAAGGTGGCCGTACAGTTGGTGCTGGTGTTGTAGCTAAAATCTT
>NZ_AJZM02000199.1 GCF_000272405.2 Vibrio tasmaniensis 1F-187 | reverse complement strand
TTTCGACCTATTTTGGCTTTAGCCGCCATGAAACAGAGGAAGCGATTTCAGATCTGGTTCAGCGAGGTGAACTGACTCTGTCACCAGATGGCCGTCTGGTCTTGACCGAAAAATCACAAGGTTACTTTTCTGAAATTGGCGAGATCCCACAGCTTTCAACAGTGCAAGATAGTGGGGCTACACTGTCATTTGATCTGGCTACTTTTAGTTGCTTTAGCAACAAAAATGTCCAAGACAAGTGGAAAGCTGGTATATCTCTCAAGATTGATAATAGTAACGCTTCTCAAAGCGAAAAGTTGGTAGAGAAGCACTTTCAACACCAGTTCAATCAGATCCTAGATAAGGGCTATCTATCTCATTTGCAGACTCAGGACGGAAAAGAACAACCCTCTGTCTACACAGTGAATTCTGTCAACAAACTGCGACAACTGCCGTTGCGTTTGACTACAGAGTTCCAAATGGATATCGATGGCAAATCTGTCGAACGTGAAGACTATGAAGAGCTAATTAGCTCGGAGTGTGTTCATGAACTAATGGCAATAGAGCTCGCTCGGGTATCAACGCT
>NZ_AJZM02000198.1 GCF_000272405.2 Vibrio tasmaniensis 1F-187 | reverse complement strand
CCGCCGCATCATGATTGTCGGTGGTGGTAACATTGGTGCAAGCTTGGCGAAACGCCTTGAGCAGAGCTACAGCATCAAGCTTATCGAACGCAGCTACACTCGCGCTGAGAAGCTATCTGAAGAATTAGAAAACACCATCGTATTCTGTGGTGATGCTGCCGACCAAGAACTGCTGACCGAAGAGAACATCGATCAGGTAGATGTGTTCATCGCTCTAACCAATGAAGATGAAACCAACATCATGTCAGCAATGCTGGCGAAGCGAATGGGCGCCAAGAAGGTAATGGTACTGATTCAGCGTGGTGCTTACGTAGACCTTGTTCAGGGTGGTGTGATTGATATTGCTATCTCGCCACAGCAAGCGACCATTTCTGCGCTGCTTACCCACGTTCGTCGTGCTGATATTGTAAACGTATCATCTCTACGTCGCGGCGCTGCAGAGGCGATCGAAGCGATTGCTCACGGTGACGAAACCACCTCTAAGGTTGTTGGCCGAGCGATTGGCGACATCAAACTGCCACCGGGTACCACCATTGGTGCGATTGTTCGCGGAGAAGAGGTGCTTATCGCGCACGATAGAACCGTAATCGAACAAGATGACCACGTAGTGATGTTCCTAGTGGACAAGAAATACGTACCTGATGTTGAGTCTCTATTCCAACCGAGCCCGTTCTTCTTATAGCCTTGTTCTCGTAAGCTTCTTCTCGCAGCTTTCTTCTTGTGAGAACGACGCTCCGGCTCAAAGCGATGGTCTATTAAGCTATGGTCAACTTTCGTCCGATATTATTAGTGATAGGGTTAGTGTTATCAAAACTCGCCCTTTTCATGTACATCCCTACATTGGTTGCCTTTTTCACAGGCACCGGTGGCTTCCTCGAGTTTGGTCAATCGGTAGTGATCACGCACATTGTGGCGTTCATCTGCTTGAGTTTAGGCCGCTCCGCTAAGTTCCGACTTGGGGTGCGGGACATGTTCCTGATCACCTCTCTGGTCTGGACGATTGCCAGTGCCTTTGCTGCACTGCCGTTTGTCTTCATTAATCACATCAGCTTTACGGACGCCTACTTCGAAACCATGTCAGGTATCACCACGACGGGTTCAACCGTATTAAGCGGCTTAGACAGCATGGCACCAAGCATTCTGTTGTGGCGTTCAATACTGCAATGGTTAGGCGGTATCGGCTTTATCGTGATGGCGGTAGCGGTTCTACCAATGCTCAACGTTGGTGGTATGCGCCTGTTCCAAACTGAATCATCCGATTGGTCAGATAAAAGTAGCCCACGAGCGAAAACAGTCGCGAAAAACATCGTGGCGGTTTATCTGGTTCTGACTGGCTTATGCATCATTAGCTATCTGTTTGCAGGCATGGGCATCTTTGATGCGATCAATCACGCGTTCACAACACTGTCGACGGGGGGGTACTCAACATCAGATGGATCAATGAACCACTTCTCCAACAGTGCTCACTGGGTAGGAACACTGTTCATGTTCCTTGGCGGCCTGCCGTTCTTACTGTTCGTTAGCGCACTGCGTGGAAGAAAACTCTCAATCCTCTACAAAGACGCGCAAGTGAGAGGTTTTACATACCTGTTCTTGGTCACCAGCGCCGTAATATCAACATGGTTGGTGGTTAGAGATGGCTACACTGTTATGGATGCGATGCGTGTTTCGATGTTCAACATCGTATCAGTCGTCACCACAACCGGTTTTGGCTTAGAAGACTTCACCGCGTGGGGTGCACTGCCAACGACCTTGTTTGCATTCCTAATGATGGCGGGAGCTTGCTCGGGTTCAACCTCTGGCGGTATAAAAATCTTCCGCTTCCAGATCGCGATGACCATGCTCCACAAACAAATGATGAAGCTAATTCACCCATCGGGCGTGTTTGTTCAACGCTACAATCAGCGACCTGTGAATGACGACATTGTGCGTTCACTCGTGGCATTTGGTTTGATGTTCTTTATCACGATTATCTTAATTGCTGGTGGTTTGAGTGCGATGGGGTTAGACCCAATAACAAGCATCTCAGGCGCTATCACAGCCGTTGCCAACGTGGGTCCGGGAATGGGCAGCGTGATCGGTCCAACCGGGAACTTTGCTCCACTGCCAGACGCCGCTAAATGGTTGCTAAGTTTAGGCATGCTAATGGGACGACTCGAGATACTGACGCTCATTGTTCTATTTTTCCCAGCCTTTTGGCGACGCTAATTCCGCGAATATTTAAGGAAACACAGATGAAATCATACGTACTTCTCGCTAGCGCATTGCTCGCAAACTCAGTATTCGTAAGTTCTGCCTTTGCTGATCAAATGGTCACATTGTCTGATGGCAAGCAAGTGTTACTAAAAGACGATTTTACTTGGCAGTATGTGAGTAACGCATCATCGAATGCAGAGTCAGCATTGACGAGTATTCCTGTAGCCAAAAACACACGCGGTACCACAATCAAGATTGGAGACACCAAGCCAAGCTTGCAGCTTTCCAAATCAGGTGTGGACGTTTTGATTGGGGCAGGACTCTACGAGAATGAACAGCTAATCTTACCTATTTCAGTCACTAACCAAAGCACAGAAGCCGTTGTGCTAGTTACGCTAAATATCACAGTCTACTCACCAACGGGTGAGCTGCTGCATCAAGGCAGTATCAACACTTGGCAATCCATTAAGCGCCTTGCTGATACCTACCTTCGACCACAAACTTCGGCAGAAGGTAAATACTTAGCGATCGATGTTTATAAGTATCCTGAATATAAAATCGACGTGGAGATCACTGACGTTTCTACCCGTTAGGGGCATACCGGTTCAATCAAAACTAAACTGGTGTCACAAACAGATAGATAGCGAAGAAATGGCAAGCGCAGCCCGCCAATACAAACAAGTGCCAGATGGCATGGTTATAAGGGATGCGTTTTGCCACATAGAAAATCACACCCAGCGAGTAAATCACTCCGCCAACTGCCAGTAACACCAAACCACCTATATCGATATTCATCGCTAATTGATAAACAACTATCAAAGATAGCCAACCCATCGCTAGGTAAATGAACAGCGATAAACGCTTGAATCGATAAACGAAGGCTATCTTCATGATGATGCCCACCAGCGCAATCCCCCAGATCACCGCCATCAAACCCATAGCCAATGGGGTTCTTAAGCCCACTAAGAGAAACGGCGTGTAACTGCCTGCAATCAACAAATAAATCGCACAGTGGTCAAGGGTTTTGAGTAAGCGCTTGGTTTTCTCAGTGGTGATCGAGTGGTACAACGTGGAGGCGAGAAAGAGCAGAATAATACTGCTGCCATACACCGCCATACTAGCAACAGTTAGCATGTCGGCTTGGTAATCAAACGCACGAATAAGCAGCAAGATCAGACCAACCACGCCGAGCACAACGCCCAAGCCATGGGTTATTGCATTAGCGCGTTCTTCGATGTCACTGTATTCGCTGGCTGATGATGCAGACATGAATATCCTACTAGAGTAAATGTTCGATTGACCCAGTATTGCACATTAAGCTTACACGTGTAAGCTTAAATTTTTATGACACCTTTTATGACATTAATGACGCCTGAAATATGTAATGAAGCTAAAAGATCCAAAGCTAAATAACCAAAGAGTTAAATAAAGGGTTATAGGAACTAAGAGGCGTTATCTAGATATTCAAGTACCATCTTGCCAGCATCTTGTGGTGAGGTATCCAGTGGCACACTCAATTGACGCTGTAGCTTACCAACGCCTAGCAAGCTCGCTAACATGCCTTTTGCACCATCGCGATTTCTATCAATCTCGAACCACAACTTCAGCTCTGTTTCATCACGATGAGCCACCACTTCCAATTCACGCCAACGGCCATGATAAGGACCCGTCGTCGGCACAAACTCAAACTCTTGTACAAACGGCAGTTCAAAGCCTTTAACCGCTTCACATTCCACTTGACGAATGCGCAGGCCTTGAGCTTCAAGCTCGTTAAAAATACCATCGAGCAGTGGGTCGGGACGAACCGTTAAGGTGTCTTTATCCGATGGGTCAATCGCCATCGCAATATCCAACCCGGTTTCCAGCCATACCTTTGAATCACCAATCGTAACCGGTGTGTTCAGTGGCACATCAAACTCACATTCAAAGTCACGGGTTTCACCCGGCTGAATCACAAAGGCATACGGCAAGCTCCATTTTGCCAGCGAGTACGTCTGGTGCATTCGGCGTTTATGACCGCCCTCTTGTCCTTGCGAGTTCGCGGTAACTTCTTTGACGTAGCGACAGCATAAGTTGAGATCAATGTTATCGATCTCCTGCGGCTGAGCGCCTCCGTAGACATGTACAATAATGCTCGCCTTCTTACCTGGATAAAGCACTTCCTGTTGCAATACAGAATCCACCTTGGCAGATCCAATTCCAAAACTTGCTAACGTTTTCTTTAAGAACGACATATGCACCTCCTTTAAAACATCATCTTAAGCCTGAAAGAGGTTCAAACTCAAATATACTGCTCACACTATTTTAGCTCTAATATCGTTTAATTATCACTCAGGCGTCGATCGATAACTTAGATAGTGATAATCTAACCCTTGATATGCATGCATATCATTATCCTGATTTATTTTTCGGATTGGCGAAAGCCAGACGAGTGACTCTTCAAGTAATTGAGGCGGAGCTCATGATAAATCAGGCCATTAGATTGGCAATGGATATGCCTGACCGTTAGGTAAATTAATGCGCCCAACAGCTGTCAGGTTCTCGCACACCAACCGTAGTGCGATGCGTCGTCGTAGTGGCTTTGTTGCTGCTCCAACGGCTAAGAAATTGGCTCCTACAATGACTCTCGTTGAGAAGGCTGCTTTATTAGCACCGACTGCAACAAAAGTAATTAAAGCCGCTTAACAAAAAGCGCAGTTTTTACTGCGCTTTTTTCTTGCCCGCTCCCATCTTGAAATGTGTTTACACATTGGTATTCCCTACCCGATTTGATACCTTAGCCACAAATCATTATAAAATTTGTGGAGAAATAAAGTATGAAGTGTCACCGCATTGAAGAACTGCTTGAACTGATGGAGCCTGAGTGGCAGAAAGATCAAGAGCTTAACCTATTAGAGTTCATCATTAAGCTATCAAAAGAAGCGGGCTACCAAGGTAAGCTTGAAGAGCTAACTGACGATGTTCTTATCTACCATCTAAAAATGCGTAATAGCGAAAAAGATGAAATGATCCCAGGTCTTAAAAAAGACCAAGAAGATGATTTCAAAACCGCAATTCTAAAAGCGCGTGGCCTTCTTTAGTCGCCTATTTATTTAGGGCTCAATTGCCGTATAGATAAAACACTCAATGTTTAAAAGCGACCACTCGGTCGCTTTTTTGTTTCTGTTCGCTATTTTTTCGTCACAACTGTTATGACTTTTGTTGTTAAAGGTTGATAGCGTTAAAGAAATGAGAACAAGATTGTCGCTATAATCGCCATCCATAAGAATCTTCTAAAATAATAAGAGTGAGTGCGATACCAATAAATGCACCAAGCTCAATTTCTACAGGTTCTCTAAACCATACTTTCAAGTAATGTCGTCATGCTCGAGTTAACCGGGCAAACAAGCCACAAAAAGGATAGTCCATGAGTCAGGATAAAATCGATATCAAAGATGTGACTCCTAAAACCTTTAACCCAAAAACACATAAAGGTAATGGAGATCGATTTAACCCAAGTAACCGAATCTATGTTCGAGAAAGCAAAGGTAAATTCCAACAACTGCGCCGTTATGGCGGTTGGTTCTTACTTTTACTTTTTGCGCTTATCCCATGGATCCCATTTGGTGAGCGACAAGCGATCTTGCTCGATATCGGCAGCCAACAGTTCAACTTCTTTGGTACAACCCTATACCCACAAGATCTAACGCTACTCGCTATCCTCTTCATGATTGCGGCGTTTGGCTTGTTCTTCATAACCACCTTCTTAGGGCGAGTCTGGTGTGGCTACCTGTGTCCACAAACCGTCTGGACCTTCATGTACATCTGGTTCGAAGAGAAACTGGAAGGTGCTGCCAATAAGCGAAGAAAACAAGACTCGGGCAAACTGACGAGCAATTTAATTCTCAGAAAAACTATCAAGCACATCGCGTGGTGGGCTATTGCGATTGCGACGGGCTTAACCTTTGTCGGTTACTTCATCCCAATCAAAGAGCTGGTGGTTGGCTTCTTTACCTTTAACTCGACTTTCTGGCCAGTGTTTTGGGTATTGTTCTTTGCTGGGTGTACTTATGCGAATGCGGGATGGATGCGTTCTATTGTTTGTCTGCACATGTGTCCGTATGCGCGTTTCCAATCGGCAATGTTCGATAAAGATACCTTCATCGTGGGTTACGACACTGAACGAGGTGAAAGCCGCGGCCCTCGCTCTCGTAAAGCCGATCCAAAAGAACTTGGTCTAGGCGACTGTATTGACTGTAATTTATGCGTTCAAGTGTGCCCAACGGGTATCGATATTCGTGACGGTCTGCAATACGAGTGTATTAACTGTGGCGCGTGTATTGATGCTTGTGACAACACCATGGAACGTATGGGTTATGAGAAAGGTCTGATCAACTACACCACCGAACATAGGCTTGAGGGGCACTCAACCAAGGTGATGCGTCCTAAGCTCTTGGGCTATGGCGTAATACTAATCGTTATGTTGGGACTGTTTTTCGCACAAATCGCGAGTGTTGATCCTGCAGGCTTAAGCGTTCTGCGCGATAGAAACCAACTATTTAGAATCAATAGCCAAGGGCTTGTCGAAAATACTTACAACTTGAAAGTCATCAACAAGACTCAGCAAGAGCAAGAGTACAAACTTGATGTCAGCGGGCTGCCGGATTCTATCTGGTACGGCAAACAAACGATTACCGTAGACCCAGGTGAGGTTTTAAACCTTCCTATCAGTTTAGGCGTCGATCCAGAAAAACTGAGCTCACCAGTTTCGACAATTCAGTTTATACTCTCGGATAATGAAGAGTTTACGATGAAAGTCGAAAGCCGCTTTATCAAAAAGCTCTGATACCAGTCACCTTAGTGCTAGGTATAACAACCCAATAAATGGAAAAAGGCTCAGTAATGAGCCTTTTTTATTCTATGACGATGCAAGCCTTTAACTTTGATAACCTGACTCCTGACTTCATGTGGTACGCACTGGAGAGTATTGGAGTCCGTGCTGAATCCGGGCTTCTCGCTCTCAACAGTTACGAAAATCGAGTGTATCAATTCACCGATGAAGACCGTAAACGCTACGTCGTTAAATTTTATCGTCCGCAGCGCTGGAACAAAGCACAGATCCAAGAAGAGCATGACTTCGCACTCGAGCTTATCGAACAAGAGATGCCAGTTGCACCTCCAATGCGAATCAATGGCGCAACCTTACATGAATATCAAGGCTACCTATTTGCATTGTTCGAAAGCGTTGGCGGCAGACAGTATGAAGTCGACAATCTAGATCAACTGGAAGGCGTTGGACGTTTTCTGGGTCGTATTCATAAAGCCAGCGCGGGAAGAACATTCCAACATCGCCCGACCATCAGCTTAGATGAATACCTTTATCAGCCACGTAAGATTCTAGAGAACTCTCAGTTTATCCCGACACACCTAGAAAAAGCGTTCTTCAATGACGTAGACCTTCTGATAAAAGAGCTAGAGAGTCAGTGGCCGAGCAACATTGACAACATCCGCCTGCATGGTGACTGCCACCCTGGCAATATCTTATGGCGTGACGGGCCAATGTTCGTCGACCTTGATGACGCACGTAACGGCCCAGCGATACAAGATTTGTGGATGCTGCTTAACGGCGAGCGTCAAGATAAGCTAATGCAACTGGATATTCTGCTAGAGAGCTATCAAGAATTTTGCGATTTTAATACCGCGCAACTGAAACTAATCGAGCCACTACGCGGTCTACGTATGGTGCATTACATGGCATGGTTGGCGAAACGATGGAACGATCCTGCATTTCCTCTAGCCTTCCCATGGTTTAATGATCCAAAATATTGGGAGCAACAAGTACTTGCTTGTAAAGAGCAAATTGCTACCCTGCAAGAGCCACCACTTTCGTTAATGCCTCAGTGGTAACAGCAATCGCAACACAACTAGATAAAAATTCAAACATAATGGAGATTGGATAAATGAAAAAGCTATTCGCATTTTTCTCATTGATCATGTTGAGCCTTTCAGCTCACGCTGCGAAATTTAACGAAGGTGAACACTACAAAGTTCTCGATCTAGAAGCATCAAAAAAACCAATGGTGACAGAGTTCTTCTCTTTCTACTGCCCACACTGTAATAGCTTTGAACCAATCATCCAACAGCTAAAACAACAGCTACCAAAAGACGCTAAGCTACAGAAGAACCATGTTTCATTCATGGGTGGTAACATGGGCCTGCCAATGAGCAAAGCTTACGCGACCATGATTGCCCTGAAAGTTGAAGATAAAATGGTACCAGTGATGTTTAACCGCATCCACACCATGAACAAGCCACCACGCGATGAAGCAGAATTGCGTCAAATCTTCCTAGACGAAGGCGTTGATGCTAAGAAATTCGATGCGGCATACAACGGCTTTGCAGTCGACTCTATGGTTCGCCGCTTCGACAAAGCATTCAAAGACAGCGGTCTTTCTGGTGTTCCTGCGGTCGTAGTTAACAACCGCTACCTAGTAGACGCTCAAGGTATTAGCTCTCTCGATGAGTACTTCGAGCTCGTTAACTTTCTACTTAAGAAGTAACGTATTGATTAAAGGAAGCTTCGGCTTCCTTTTTTGCACTAGTTCAAAAAGATTCATCAATAAACAATCATCCTGAAAACGTTGTGCTTTACTGATATCAATATCCAGTCCTAAGAACTGGTAGGCAAGGAGCCTTTGAATGAAAATAAAAATAACGCTTTTGGCACTGAGCATTGCAGCCTCTCCTGCTTTTGCCAAGCTTGCAGACGAACAAGGTTTCAGTGGTGAAATCTCTATTAATACAGGGGTTACCTCTTCCACCTCAAACTTTAATACCGATGCTGATAGCACCATTTCGTCAAATACACAGAAAGCCTCATCTGAGAGCTCATTTCTTGTCGCACCTTTAGGCAGTGTCGCTTACACCTTTGGTGAGAAGCTAAATCACCAGGTGTACACAGGTACCGCTCGTGATGACGTAGCAACAGGTACTGTTGTACTGGAGGTTGGCTATAAATACCAACTAGAGTCAGGCATGACCATCGACGCTTCACTTCTGCCGACTATCATGTCTGGTGAGACTTGGGCCGATCCGTACAACACCACTTCAGGTCGCACCAAAACGGATGAAACAGGCAATGCCTTTCGTTTGAAACTAAGTAGCATTGCGGGCTCAGCTTTCTCGTTAGACATGGCCTACGCCACCAAAGATGTAGAAGATGATCGAGTTAGAGAAGAACTACAGCGTGATGCCAATACTTTCTACCTGAAAGGTCAGTACCGTCAGCCAATCAATCGTACCATGATGTTAGTGCCATCATTGATTTACCAATCAAGTTCTGCCGATGGCAAAGCTGCTTCTTATGAGCAGTTCGGTGGTGAAGTCAGCTTATTCGGCGGTATGGGTCGTCACCAATACGCACTAACAGCGGGCTATAACCAACGCTCTTACGATGCAAGCAACCCTATCTACGACAAGAAGCGCAGCGACGACAACATCAACCTGTTTGCCGCGTATGAATATGATCAATTCATGGACTGGGAAAACTGGTCGTTTGTTTCGCTTGCGGGCTATGGCACCAGCGACTCAAACATTACCTTCTACGATGAATCACAATACATCGTCTCAGTTGGCCTGAACTACAAGTTCTAGTTAGGCATCACTACTCGCTAATAACCATTAGTTCATAACAATTGGTTCATAACAACGAAAGCCTACGTAAAAAGCAGGCTTTCTTGTTTCTATACCAATCACAGTAAATAAATGACCCGTTGTTTACTACGATTGGTATGACTACACCGCTTGAGCCGTAAGTTGCTTCAACAATCGATCCATTGCTCGATAACCAAGTGCCTCTGATAAATGCTTCTTTTCAATCTGCGCATTACCCTCTAGGTCCGCAATAGTTCGCGCTACCTTGATGATTCGATGATAAGCACGAATCGATAAGCCCAGTCGATGCAGTGCCGTTTCTAAAAACTCCGCATCCTCGCGTCGCAATGGGCAATACTTTTCAATTTCTCGGCTACCTAACAGTGCGTTCGACTTATGGTTTCGAGATAACATCAACTGACGCGCTTGTTTAACTCGTTGCTTCACGACTTGAGTGGTTTCACCACGGTCACCTCCTTCGGCTAACATCCCTTTGGGCAATAGAGGGATCTCTAACGACATATCAAATCGATCCAATAACGGCCCTGATAGTCGATTGAGGTAACGCAGGATAATTTGCGGGTTCGCTCGAGCTTGATTGCCCTCATAATAACCTGTTGGGCTTGGGTTAAGTGCACCAACTAATTGAAAGCGAGCTGGGAAACGTGTCTTGCCTGCCACGCGTGAAATAATGATCTCACCCGACTCTAGCGGCTCTCGCAGTGAATCAAGCACCTTACGCTCAAACTCTGGCATCTCATCAAGAAACAATAAGCCATTATGCGCCAAAGATATCTCACCGGGGCGAGGTATCGAGCCACCACCGACCAATGCTGCCATCGAACTCGAATGGTGTGGAGAACGGAAAGGTCGTTGTTTCCAGTTGTATTGATTGATCTCTTGTTGCGTTAAAGAAGCCACCGAAGCAGTTTCCATCGCCTCGTCATCACTCATCTCAGGTAACAAATCGCGCAATCGAGAAGCCAACATGGTTTTTCCAGTTCCGGGCGGGCCGAGAAAAAGCAGGTTATGGTTGCCCGCTGCGGCGATCTCCACACGTCTAGCGTCACCTGTTTTTTTACTAAAAGTATTACAAACGTTGCCACACAGAGGCTACAAAGAGATAACACAAAAAAGTGTTACTTATGCATACTTTATCTGTACTGATTTGAGGTTTTATGGGGAATCGTTACCTAAACCGAAGGATTTGAACGACCCCACGTCAGAAAAAACTATTGAGTATCACACATTATATGGATCACACAATCCAGTCAGGTTGCTCTATGTTGGCAATCCTTATAGCAACTTTCCATACCAAAACTTCTTCGAGGCTAGAAGACTATGAACGTAAACATCACTCATCCGCATAAGTTCATAATCTAGCTGCTAACCTATTAATTAGAAATTGAAGAGGCGAATATTGGTCGCCTAAGTCGTGTGAGGAAAACAAGAAAGCTTGAACGACGACTGCTTATATGGAGAGGCTACAGCTTGTGAAACAGGTGCATTAACAAAATGGCTGAAGATAAAAAACCAGATGTTAAAGTAATAACTCCCAACGAGACAAGTAAGGTAGCATATAATCCTGCTCACACAAAAACTAGTGAACTGAGCCTCTGGTGATACTGACTGCTAATGTGTGTAGCCACAATGTTTACACTTACGATTATATTTCCACATCGTTTGCGAGTTATTGATTAGATAGGCTTTTTTAGTTCGAGATTCAAATGCTTCCTCGATCCATCGCCCTAACTGCTCCTCTGATGTAGGTGCCCAATGATATTGAGCATAGCAATCTTCTGTTTTGCTAAAGTTAGCTGCGAATCTCTCTGGAATATGCGGAGCCTCTTTTACGTTTGGTAATACAATTCCAATCAACCCGTTTGGGGTGTAGCTTCCTTGCCTTAGCGAAGACTTGATTTCCCAGTCTATATATCGACGACTATGGGTACAGGTTCCCATTAAGACGATAGTTATAGTTGAATCACTTAGATAGTCTTGACGAATTCGAGTCATAACATAATCACTATCATTACTGTCGATGAAGTCGGCTTCATCATAAACACCAATTTCTTTCGCTATAAACACGCTACTCCATTTATCGATAAAACTCCGTACAGCATCTCTGTCCACACCATAATGCGAGATAAATACTTTTCTTCTTACGCCACTATAAGCCATTACTAACTACCTCAAAGCATACTATTACGTTAAAACACAACCTTATGACACTAATGGCATTTATAGTGTACGATGTTGACTTAAAAGTAAAAATTCTAGGATATTCGTGTGAAGAACATATCATTAAAATACCCTGCTCTATTTAAATCAGCAGATAATACCTCAGCGACATCCCAAAAACGTTTCTTAGGATTAACGATTTTCCATGCTCTTGTGTTATTGGTTGGCACCCTCTTATCAATTAATGTTCTACCAACAAAAGAATACAGCATGATCGTCGCTGTATTTTACATTCTAGCCTTAGTTTTATCCTATAACCTTGGAAAGAATCGTTATGAAAAAAGCTGGTATAACGGACGTGCCATCGCTGAATCTATAAAAACGTCTGCGTGGAAATACTGTATGAGGGCAACCCCATATGTTGACGATATTTCAATACAGATACCAAACGCAAACTTCCGTAATATGTTGACTCAGATTATTAGAAGTAATAATGAGTTAGGAGAAATCGTCCAAGCTCATCAAAGTATAGATGAACAAATAACGACAACAATGCAAGATTTGATCCGCACCAGAAGTTTTGG